>JAGGZP010000005.1 GCA_021161965.1 bacterium | reverse complement strand
TTTCTAGATTTTTGAGAACCCCGCACCAAATTTGCTCCGAAAAATTATTTCTAGTCAATTATTTATCACTAAATAATTTTAACGTTACAGCACTGTGCCCGAATAGGGCTTGTCGCTTTAGCGGTGATGTGCTGCCTCCCTGTCATTTTGCAAATTTAGGTGCTGGGGTAAAAAATCAAAATGCAAAATGCAAAATGAAAACGTAAAATGCAAAAAGAATCTAAAAATTGAAAATTGAGCCATTGAAAATTCATTGAGAATTGATCATTGATCATTGAAAATTTATTGGAAATTGGAAATTGGTCATTGGACATTTATTAGTTGGGTCAATTAGATCTTAATCTTTCTATAATAATTTAGCTTATGATTTTGGAGAGAATATTTCAAGAAGCAATAAATAAAAAAGCATCAGATATCCATTTAATGGTTGGTCAACCACCAATTTTAAGAATTGATGGTGTTTTAACAAGAACAAATTATCCTGCTCTTTCAAATAAAGATATTAGCGATTTAATTGAAAAAATGCTAAATGAAAAACAAAAAAATGAAATTTACAATAAAAAAGAGTTAGATTTTTCTTATGCTGTTGATTCAGGAATTCGTTTCCGCATTAATTTATTTTGGGAAAAAGGAAATTTAGCACTTTCAGCAAGAATTATTGGACCAAAAATACCGACGATGGAAGAAATTGGAATGCCAAAAATTACTTACGAATTGACTAAATTAAATCAGGGATTAATTATTGTCACTGGCCCAACTGGCTGTGGTAAATCAACAACTTTAGCAGCAATGATTGATCATATAAATAAAAATAGGGCTGTTCATATTATTACATTAGAAGACCCAATAGAATTTATTTTTGAACCGAAAAAAAGTATTATTGCTCAAAGAGAATTAGGAGAAGATATGCTTTCTTTTGCCGAAGCATTAAAACATGTTGTTCGTCAGGATCCAAATGTTATTATGGTCGGAGAAATGAGAGATTTAGAAACAATTGCTTTAGCTTTAACACTTGCTGAAACCGGTCATTTAATTTTAGCAACACTTCATACGCCAAATGCATTCCAGACAATTGATAGAATTATCGATGTTTTCCCGCCTTATCAACAGACACAAATTCGTCTTCAATTGGCATTATCTTTAAAAGCTGTTATCGCCCAACAACTTTTACCAAAAATAAATGGTGGAAGAATTGCTGCTCGAGAAATTCTGATTAACACACCGGCGATTGCGAACTTAATCCGAGAAAATAAACTAGAACAAATAAAATCAGTAATTCAAACTGGAAATAAATTTGGAATGATAACTATGGAACAAAGTTTAGAAGAATTATATAAAAATGGTTTAATTGCAAAAGAAGTAATAATCAACCATAAATCTTAGTTTACAAGAATAAATCGGATTTTTTGGCGGGTAATCCCCCGCTATTCTCATAAGAGATAAAAAAATTTAACGCCCCTGTAGCTCAATGGATAGAGCACTGGTCTTCGGAACCAGGAATGCGGGTTCGACTCCTGCCGGGGGCACCAGAATCTGACTTAATGACTTTTTGTCAACCACTTGGTAGGTAGCGACAAAAATCTTTCTAATTTTTTGGGACCCGTAGCCCCTTCCTTGCAGAGCATATGTTTTATCTCTATATTTTAAAAAGTAGTAAAGATAAAAAGTTGTATATTGGCTATACAGACAATTTAAAGAAAAGATTTAGAGAACATAACCAAGGATTGGCAAAATCTACAAAAAATAGAATTCCTTTTGATTTAATTTATTACAAGGCATATTTTTCTAAAAAAGATGCAAAGTTTATTAAAACTTGTTATCAGAAATTGCTTACCCGCCTAAAACTAAATACTTAAAAAATTTGTAAACAACCTTATTATGAAAGGAAGGGCTAAAATGATTAAAAAGAAACTTCTTGCTATATTTGGACATTTTTTTGTGGTATTAGGTTGTTTTTTGTTTGCTTGGGGTGTATATCTTTTGCCAGTGAGTAAACCAACTTTTATAGGAATTCTAACAAGACCATTGTTTTGGGGGTTATTCTCAATATTCGGTGGAATTTGCGCTATCGTACACTCTTATTGTAAATGTATACAAGGATAGTAAAAATGTCTAGTTACCAAAAAAGACTAATATAAACTCACAACTCTTCATTACTTCGTGACTCAGTTTTTCCAGCAAACCAGTAACAATTAAAAAGAATTAAAAATTCTTTATGAGAGGGGTTCGTAGCCCCTCTCATGGAAAGTATTTAACATTGTTTTAATTTTAATTTATCTCTTAAGTATATTTAGGGTGCTTATTTATTTGTTAATTCTATATTATCTTATTATTTTCTAATTTATAATCAATATCTTTATTATCCGCCTTGATTTTTAGAGAAATTTACCGTTTTCGCAACACGCTGAGAAAGATCTATTTCACTATACTTCCCATGAGAGGGGCCCGTAGCTCAATGGTAGAGCAGTAGCCTCTTAAGCTATTGATCAGGGTTCGACTCCCTGCGGGCTCATTTTTTAAAAAATAAAAACCCCACAGCTTTTTGAACTATTAAAGCATGCGGGGTTTTTCTTATAAGCGCTTATAAGAATTTTACTTCAGAGCGTCTTTGAATCCTTTCCCAGCTTTAAATACTGGAACAACTTTTTCTGGAACTTGAACTGTTTCACCGGTTCTTGGATTTCGTGCAGTTCTCGCAGCTCTTTTTTTCGCTTTAAATGTACCAAAACCAGCAATTGCAACTTCTCCACCATTTTTTAATTCGTTCTTAACAATATCAATAAAAGCTTCTAAAGCTCTACCAGCCTCTGCTTTGGAAGCAGCGCCATATTTTTCGGCTAATTTTTCAATTAATTCTGCTTTATTCATATTTTTTCCTTTAACTTATTAACCGACCTTTACCAAAATTATTAAAAAATTTAGAGCGGAAGCGAAAAGAGAATGTCTAATTTCTAATTGACCTAATTGACCCAATCAAAAGATAAATTTTCAATTTTCACCCCTCACTTGGTTCTTTGACATAAACTTCTAAAGATTGTTTATTTTACGTAGCACTATATAGTGAGCCAAGTGAGGAGGAGATTTTTGGAATTTTTAGTTTGTGTTTTTTATTTTTTATATTTTATTTTTTATTTTTTATAATCTGCGTGAATCCGCGTTCAATATCTGCGTTTAGTTGACTATCGAAGTCGGACTTCAATAGTGACTTATTTTTTAATTGGCATTACTAAGTATAAATAATTTTTGTCAACCGGAGAAGTAATCATTACTGGCGACTCTTGATCAATAATTTTTAATACTATCTCCTCTCCGGGCATATTAATAATACCCTCAAGTAAATAATGATAATTAAAAGCCACTTCATTATCATCACCTTTTACATCAGCATCCAACTCAGTTCTTGTCTCACCAATTTGGTTATTTACCGAAGAGATGATAATTTTGTTGTTATCACTTTGTATCTTTAGATTAATATCATTTATTCCTGTTCTTGAAAATAAACTTGCTGTTTTGATCGCTTTGATTAGTTTATCTTTATTAATGATCACTTTAGTCAAAAAAGATTGAGGAATAATTTGTTTATAGTCTGGATAATTTCCGATAATTGTTCGAGAAATTATTTCGGTATTTTGATCGATAAATAAAATTTGATTTTCTGAAGGATATATTTCAATTGTCCCATTACTAATTATTTTATCTAAATCAATAAGCGACTTAACTGGAACAATAATATTTATTTTTCCTTTTGTTGTAGTTTTTACTTTTGGAACAACTTTTTCAGCTAGTCGATAACTATCTGTTCCAACTAATGTCAATTCATTTTCTTTTGGAGAATGAAATTTCAAGTAGATACCACTAATTTCTATTCTTGTCTCTGTTGGTGAAGCAGTAAAGTTAACTTGTTTTAATGCTTTTTTAAATAGTTCACCACTTTTTTGAAATTTTATATTTTTTTCTGTTTTGGGAATAATAGGATATTCTTCAGCGGGTATAGTTCGAATTTTTGTTTGAGATTTCTTAGATTTAATAATTAATTCTTCTCCGACTTGCTGTATTTCGAGTGTTGCTTTATCTAAAAGATTAACATAATTTAAGAAAATTTGACTAGGAACAGTTGTTTTTCCTTTTTCTTCAACCTTTGCTCTAATTTTTGTTTTGATAGCCATCTCTAAATTAGTAGTAGATAATTTTAAAGAATTATCCTCTGCTTCTAAAAGTACATTTTGAAGGATTGCCAAATTTGTCTTAGTAGAGCTAATTCGGCAAACTTTTAATAGAGCGTTAAGTAGATTTTCTTGAACAACTTTTAATCTCATTTATTTCTACTTACTTTATTATTTAGTAATAGTAG
>JAGGZP010000074.1 GCA_021161965.1 bacterium | reverse complement strand
TCTTTAAACTTCTCTGAAAGTTCGTCTAAATTTACTATTTTTGGCTTTTTATGAATTGATTTAAACCCACCAACTTTCGGAATTCTTTTTATAATTGGTTTTAATCCTTTCAATTTTAATTTCTTCTTACCTCCTGACCTTGCTCTTTGTCCTTTCTGTCCTCGACCGGAATAAGTTCCATAGCCAGAAGAATCGCCTCGTCCGATACGTTTCCGCCTTTTTTTCGATCCAGAATATGGTTTTATATTTGAAAAATTTAAAGTCATATTATTTAAATAATTTTTTTAAAGCATTAATTGTTGCTTGAGCAACATTAATTTTATTATGTGAACCAATAATTTTTCCGACAACATTTTTTATTCCGGCTAACTCCAATATTGTTCTAATTACTCCACCACAAATAAGACCTTTACCTTTCTTTGCTGGCTTCAAAATAATTTTTGTTGCTTTAAATTTTTCCTCAATTACTCTAGGAATTGATTCGTCTTTACTAAGTGGTGGTAATTTAACTATATCTTTTTCTGCCTTTTTTACTGCCTTATTAATCGCTGTTGTCACATCTGCACCTTTGGCTAAACCAACACTAACTTCTCCTTGTTTATTACCAATAACCACACATGCCCTGAAACGTAATCTTTTCCCTCCGGCAACAACTCGAGTTACTCTAGCTAAATCAACCAAATGTTGTTTATATTCTGCTTTTTCTTTGACATTAGGTAAAGGTTTTTTTGATATCTTTTTTTTAACCATATAAATTTAGATTTATTAAAAATTTAATCCTCCCTCTCTAGCGCCATCAGCAGCAGACTTAACTCGACCATGATATTTATAACCTCCGCGGTCAAAACAGACATTTTTAATTTTCTTTTCCAAAGCTTTTTGAGCAATTAATTTTCCAACTTCAAAAGCAATGTTAGTTTTCTTTTTATTTTTTAATTTGTCTTTTATTTCTAAATCACTAGCGCTAACTATTGTTTTTCCTTTCGAATCATCAATTATTTGAAGATAAATATGTCGATTACTTCGAAATACAGAAAGTCTTGGCCTTTTTGTCGTCCCTTTTACTCGCGTACGAATACGTTTATGTCTTTTGTTTCTTTTTATATTTTTCAGTTTAGTCACATCTCTCATAATTTTATTTTAATTAAGCAGATGTTGTCACAGCTTTTTTACCGGCCTTTCGTCTAATTATTTCATCACTATATCTTATTCCTTTACCTTTATAAGGCTCTGGTTTTCTAAATGCACGGATTTTTGCTGCCACTTCACCAACTAATTGCTTATCTATTCCTGTAACTTTAATAACATTTTTTGTTACAGAAATATCAATGTTTTCAGGAATACTAAATTCTATTGGATGAGAAAAATCTAAATGTAAAACAAGCGTTTTCCCTTTTACTTCCGCACGATAACCAACACCAACCATTTCTAATTTTTTCTCAAAGCCTTTTGTTACGCCTTCAATCATATTCGAAATAAGTCGAGTAAACGTTCCCCAAAGAGAACGCTGTTTTTTATCATTTGGATTAGAAACAGATACATTTATTAGGTTATCATTAACTTTAACTTTAACAAAATGATGAATATCTAATTTCAAATTTCCTTTTGGTCCATTAATAAAAATCTTACCCTCTTTTACTTCAACTTTTACATCTTTAGGGATTACAATTGGTTTTTTACCTATTCTACTCATAAAATAAATTATTAAATTTTACCAGACTTCAAATAATATTTCTCCGCCAGTTTTTTTCTTCCATGCCTCATTAGTTGACATAATACCTTTTGATGTTGATAAAACTATTATACCTTTTCTATTTCTATTTAATTGTGGAATATCCTTCCATTTTACATAAAGCCTGCGACCAGGTTTACTAATCCGCTTCAAATTACTAATTACCGACCTACCATTCCTGTATTTTAGTAAAATTCTTATTTCTTTAAACTTATCTAATCCCTTCTTTTTTCTTTTCTTTAAAAGAAATCCTAAAGATGAAAAAACTTCCGCTTTTTCAATCAATCCCTCTCTTTCTAGAAACTTAGCAATTGAAAACTTAAATTTTGAAAAAGGAATATTTACCTTCTTTCTTTTGATTAAAATAACATTACGAATTCTTGTGAGCATATCGCTAATTGGATCAGTCATAGTATTGATAATTAATAATTAAATCTTACCAACTGCTTTTTCTTACGCCGGGAATTTTACCCTGACTAGCCAATTCACGAAAACAAATGCGACAGAGACCAAAATCTCTCATATAGCCACGCCTTCTCCCACAACGCCAACAACGCCGAACTATCCTAGTTTTATATTTCGGCTTTTTCATTGCTCGAGCAATTTGTGATTTTTTTGGCATATGTTTTTATTTGCTACTAAAAGGAAAACCTAATAAAGAGAATAATTCTTTTGCTTCTTCCTTATTTTTTGCGCTAGTATGAATACAAACTTCTAGACCATGAATTTTCTCGACTTTTTCTGCAATTATTTCTGGAAAAACAAGATGTTCTTTAAGACCTATTGCTAAATCACCTGTTTTAGTTATTGACTTTAATGGAATACCCCGAAAATCACGCGTCCTTGGTAAAGCAATATTAATTAATTTATCAAGAAAATCGTACATTTTATCTTTCCGTAAAGTAACTTTCAGTCCGACTATTGCGCCTTTCTTAATTTTGAATTCGGAAATTGATTTTTTTGCTTTGGTTTTAATTGGTTTTTGACCAGTTATTGCCATAATATTTTGCTCAACTGACTCTATATATTTTGGATCCTTTTCTACCTTTGCTTTATTTAAGCCGACATTAACGACGACTTTAATAATCTTTGGAACAGCTAAATTATTTTTGTAACCAAATTTTTCTTTCATCTGTTTAATAACTTCTTTTTTGTACTTTTCTTTTAAACGCATATTTTTCAACTATACTAACTTATTATTTCTTTACACTTTTTACATTGTCTTACTTTTCTACCATCGTTCAATATCCTAAATCCAATACGTGTCTTTTTATGGCACTTAGGACAAACTAACATAACATTGGAGATATTAATCGGAGCGGAAAATTGTACTCTTTGTCCTTTCTCTCCTTCTCGGCGCGGTCGGGTATGTCTGTACAACAAATTCAAACCCTCAACAATTAATTTATTTTTTTTAGGAAACACCTTTAATACCCTACCTCTTCTTCCCTTATCTTTCCCTTTAATTATTTCAACTGTATCACCTTTTTTAATTTTCATAAACATTTAGTTAAATTTTATAATACTTCTGGGGCTAGAGAAATTATTTTAGTAAAACCTTTTTCTCTCAACTCGCGAGCAATAGGACCAAAAATTCTTGTTCCTTTTGGTTCTTTTGTTTTTGGATCGATAATAACTGCAGCATTATCGTCAAATCTAATATAGGAACCGTCTTTTCGACGATATTCTTTTTTCGTTCGAACAATTACTGCTTTAACAACTGTACCTTTTTTAATTAATGCCTGAGGGATTGATTTTTTTACCACTGCAGTAATTATATCGCCGAGACGACCATAACGTTTTTTATAACCACGATGAACACGGATACACATTAAAATCTTTGCTCCGGTATTATCTGCAACTTTCAAAAGTGTTCTATTTTGAATCATATATCTAAATTAGTGAATTATACTAATTAGTTTCCATTTTTTATCTTTAGAAATTGGTCGACATTCTGTAAAAATAACTTCATCACCAACTTTTGCTTGATTGTTTGGATCATGAACTTTATATTTTTTATGCACTTTATAAATTTTTTTATATTTCGGATGCATTTTTGTTCTCTCCACTTTAACAACAATAGTTTTGTCCATCTTGTCAGAAACAACAACCCCTTTAAATTTTCTTTTTCTAATTTCTTTATTCATAAGCCTTATTTTTCTAAATTAAGAATAGTTAAAATCCTAGCAATATCTTTTTTTGTTTTGCGTAGTAATCTTACATTTTTAAAATGCTTTAATTGGATATCAAAACGTAACCGTCGAATTTTATCTTGGAGATCAGATAATAATTTTTCTAATTCGTCCTTGGACTTTTGTCTTAATTCTTTTGCCTTCATAAATTATTTCTTAACAAATCTTGTTTTAATTGGTAATTTATCTGAGGCATAGCGAAATGCTTCTTTTGCTTTTTCTTCCGGAATACCTCTTAACTCAAAAAGTATTGTACCTGTCTTTACTGGGGCAACATAGTGGTCAACTGATCCTTTCCCTCCACCCATGGGGGTTTCAGCACTTTTTACTGTAACCGGATGATGAGGAAAAATACGAATCCATAATTTTCCACCCTTTTTTAAATAACGTGTAATAACTCTTCTTGCTGCTTCTATTTGTCTGCTATTAATCCACTTTGTTTCTACTGCTTTTAACCCATATTCTCCAAAAGAAATATCAATTTTCCGGCTCGCTTTTCCTCTAAAACGCCGTCTACCCTTTTGTGATTTCCTATATTTTGTTTTTTTAGGCATTAACATATTTTCTTTTTATTTTTTATTTTCTTTTTGAAATACTTCGCCCCGATAAATCCAAACTTTTACACCGATTTTACCATAAGTTGTTAATGCTGCGCCTCTTGCATAATCAATATCCGCTCGAAAAGTATGACTTGGCATTCTCCCCCAAGATAATGATTCCTTTCGAGCAATTTCCACGCCATCTAGACGTCCCTTAAGAGCAACCCTAACACCTAAAGCGCCACTTTTTTGAACTTGAGAAATTGCTCTTTTCATTACTCGACGATAAGGAATTCTTTTTTCTAAACCATCAATTATATTTTCCATAACTATACTTGCTGAAAGAGATGGTTTTTGAACCTCTTTAACATTTAATTCGAGAGAAGTCTTTTTATCAAGAAATTTTTCTTTTAGTTCTTTTTTTAACTTTTCTATATCTGTACCACCACGACCGATTATTAAACCCGGTCGTGCCGTATTTATTATTATCCTTAAAGAATTCGAAGAACGTTCTATGCTTATAGAATCAACGGAAAAATTCTTTAACTTTTTGTTCAGATAATCCCTAATTTTTATATCTTGTTCTAAAAAATCTCTGTATCTTTTACCCGAAGCAAACCATTGTGATTGCCATGGTTTTAACAAAGGTATTCGTAAAATTTTTGGATTTGTTTTTTGCCCCATATAATTATACTGCTTTTCTTCTAAAAATTCTTTTAATTATTCCACCTTTTGATTTCATTTTTGCTTTTTCCAAATGTTGTTTTGTCCTACGCTTTCCTAATCTTCTCTGATCGAAAATTTCTTTTTTATGTCCTCCGACTTTTATTTTTGGTAGTTCTTCTTTAACAGGTTCTTTGGTTATATTCTCACCTCTAGGAGGTGTTTCTATTCTTTCATCTCTTTTAATTTTACTTTCGCGTACTTTTTTTGTTTTAACTGGTTCAATTGTTTCTAAAATAATTTCTAGATGTGAGCTTCTTTTTTTAATTGGTGCTGCCCGACCAAATGCTCTAGCTCTCCATCGTTTAAGCACCGGGCCTTCATTAACAATAATATTTTTTACAAAAAGATTCTTTTTATCTATGCCAAAATTATGTTCTGCATTACTTATTGCTGATTTAAGTGTTTTAACTATGAAATCACTTGCCCGTTTTCTGATAAACTTCAATTGCGCTTCAGCCTCTTCAACAGTAAATTTATGCCTTCGAATCAAGTCAGCAACTAAGCGCATTTTTTTTGGAGATATTCGTAGATATTTAGAAATCGCTTTTATTTCCATAATCGCTAATTAATTAAATAACTTTTTTACTCCTTTGATTTTTTTTCGGCTTTTGCTCCGCTAAGAGCTGCTGCTTTCTCTAACTCCTTTTGCATTTTTCCGCCATGTTTAACAAACTTTCTTGTTGGTGAAAACTCTCCTAATTTGTGTCCGATCATATCTTCAGTTATAAAAACCGGTATATGAGTTTTTCCGTTATAAACACCAATAGTAAACCCAACCATTTCTGGAGTTATTGTTGAACTCCTGGACCACGTATTAATAATGGTTTTACTGCCTGGTTTTAACTTAGAAATTTTTCTTAATAACTTTGGATCAACCCAGGGACCTTTTTTAATTGACCGAGACATATAATTGCAATTAATGACGACGTTTAATAATAAATTTATCTGACATTTTTTTGTTTTTTCTTGTCTTCACTCCTAATGCTGGTTTTCCCCAAGGTGTTTTCGGATGAACAAGACCAATAGGACTATGTCCTTCTCCTCCCCCATGCGGATGATCGACCGGATTCATTGCCTTTCCTCGTACCGAGGGGCGAATACCTTTTAACCTCTTTCGACCCGCTTTTCCCCAACGAATTAATCGCCAATCCGGATTGCTAACCTGTCCTACTGTTGCCAAGCAATCCTCAGGAATTTTTCTAATTTCTCCAGAAGGAAATTTTATTTGAGCATAACCTTCTTCACAAGTCATTAAAACTGCTCGCGAGCCAGCTGAGCGAACTAATTTTCCCCCACTTCCCGGAGATAGCTCGATATTATAAACAAAATAGCCGGTAGGAATATATTTTAAGGGCATACGATTTCCAACCTCTGCTTCAATTTTTTTATTTGAGGAAATTAATTCACTACCAACCTTTAATCCTTTGGGAGCAAGGATATAACGTCTTTCACCATCTTTATAGCAAACTAAAGCAATCCAAGCACTTCGATACGGATCATACTCTATCGACTCAACTTTTGCTGGGACATCAAATTTATCCCGACGAAAATCAATTAAACGATATAATTTTTTCGCTCCTCCACCTTTATGCCTAACAGTAATACTCCCTTTATTATTTCTTCCTGCCCTAGATTTTAGATATACTCTTAAATTTTTGGGCGGTTTACTTTTTGATAGTTCCTTACTTTGAACAACACTTGCATTCCTTCGCCCTGGTGTTGTTGGTTTATATATTTTTAACATAAAGTTATATTAAATTTTATTTTTCAGTAAATTCTATCTTTTCTCCCTTTTTTAAAGTGACAATTGCTTTTTTCCAGTTTTTAGTTTTACCTCTTGCTTTACCATACCGAACCTTCTTTCCTCTTACTTTTATTATATTAACTTTTATCGGATTTACTTTATATAAAAACTTAATTGCTTTCTTAATATCTGCCTTATTTGCTTTTGGAGCCACTTCAAATAAGTATTTACCAATAGCACTTAAATTCGTTGCTTTTTCAGTAATCAAAGGTCTTATTAAAACACGGCTGATAATCTCATTTTTCACTCGAGAAACTATTTGAAAAATATTTTCCTTTCCTCCTGTTGTTTTGTCTTTAGTTAGTTTTTTATCTGCCTTTTTTTCTTTCGATTCTGAACTTACTTTTTTTGTTTTTTTTATAAACATAAAATATATCTTTAAATTTGCTTTAATACTTCTTTAAATGTTTCTTTATCCATCAATAGATATTCGTATTTTAATAAATCTAAAATATTTAACTGATTAAGTCTTAGTAGTTT
>JAGGZP010000069.1 GCA_021161965.1 bacterium | reverse complement strand
CTTATATACTAAATCTGATACACCTTTCTCTAAACAATTATTTATAATATCTTTATTTACCATAATTTTTCCAATTTCAAATAAATCTTCTTCTTTTGCCTCTAAATTACCAAAACATTTATCAAGTAACGCCCTTTCTTTTTTATCCGCCCTCTCAATAAATTCCATAATGGGTAAAGTATAAATACCGTTTTTTATATCACTAAATCTCTTTCCAATATCTAAAATATCATCAGTCATCATATAAGCCATCCCAAGATATTTTCCTGCTTCACTCAAAACTTCACTTTTATCAATATTTTTAGCAGCAAGACTTGCTATTTTAAAACTAAATTCCCAAAAACCATAAGCTCTAAGTCTATTTGCATAAATTTGTGTATCTTTTTGAGGCTTATGATACTCTATATAAAATCCTTCAAAAGTCCATCTTATGAATTTATTCCAATCTTTCCAAATAGTTTTAATTAAAGAACTTGGTAAATCTAAATTTTCCATTCCATCTAAGACCAATTTTGTAGCAGCAGAACGATAAATATGAGAAAAGACCAGTTTATCTCTAATAGCATCAAGGGTTTTAACATCAAAATCAATAATATCATCTGCGGAATAATAGCAACCGCTATCTATAATATCCATAGCTGCAGCAATTGGTAAAAATTTTCCAGGGTTTTTACCTCCGGCTACTTCATAAGCTAGTTTTGTATGATAAGATCTCTGTCTATTTTTCTTAAGTCTCTCCCCAAAACATCTATTTTTACCAAATTCATATCCACCAAGCAATCTATCATAAATATCACAATTTTTAAGAGCTATTTCTCCTTTTGTATCATTTATTGCAGAAATAATTAAAGGGTTTGCCAAAACTGAGGTCTCCTTCATCTCAGAAAGATATTTATCCAATATCTTTTCCAATTTCTTTTTTAGGGCTTGTCTTCTCATTTTTTTCTTCCGAGACATAATTTTATAATTAAATTAACTATTTTTTACCTGCTACTTTGTATTTTTTCTTCGCCATAAATTTCATCTCTCAATTAATTCTTTAGGTCCATCTGTCTAAAACCGACCTTAAGCATACGAGAAACCGTTTAAAATTTTCATCGAAATATATCAACATCGGGTAACCGATATACTTTCGACCTTTAATTAAATACGTATTTTAGTCCAATGTGACAAGGTCTCTGATCGCCCGAAGGGTGGTCACTGTGATAATACCACCCGTAGGATGCCACCGGTCACCCGAAGGGTGGTCACCACGATGTACCACCCGAAGGGTGGGAAAAGGCCTCGTCACATTTTTTAAATTTAAAACTGCTTTTCAGTTATTTAATCGCTCTAGACTCTTGCCAAAACCCTTTACCGAACCTTACAACATTCCAAACAACATTCCAACATTCTCAAGAATGTTGGAATGTTTTTCTCTACCACCCGATTAAGACCTGAGTTTAAGTATATACATGGCTAATCTGCCATATTTTAATTACATCACTCACTTTTCTCCTTTCAAAACAGGCAAGAACCTTAAATTAACACACCCCCGCCATTGAAAGGAATTATCACTAGAATCTATTTTACTTCAAAACTCTGAATAATTTTTTGAAACAAACTTTGATATTTTTGCCAGTTGCTTTTTGGGGTATTAAAAATAAACGTCCAAACATCATCTGCTTTTCCTTTTATAAAAACCATTGGAATCTTAAAATCAACTCCCTTCTGACTTAAATCAGTTTCAAGGTTATATGCTTCTCTACCATTTATAATTAAGGAACGTTCATTAACAAAACTTATTTCCGGCAAGGCCTGTTTTAATTGCGTTTTCACGATTTCAGCGTGTTCTGTTAAACTTTTATTTTGTAAAACATCATACTGGATAGAATAATAAGTCTTGAAATTAATTTTTTTAGCGCCAGGATCAGTAATCTCTTCATCGATATAGGAAACCATTGCTGAAACACCCGTAGGAGCGGCGACTTCCCTCCATCCTACTGGAATCAAAATAGAATATTCATCTCTAACAAGCAGATTATCTTTTTTTGTTTTTTCTTCTGATTGTTCTTCTTGAATCGCTAGCGGTTCTAGTTGCTTTTCAGTACTGCTTTTTTGAAAATAATAAATGCCCAAACCAGCTCCAATAACAACTAAACAAATAATTGTAACAAGTAAATATTTTGACATATAATTTTTAAATATTTTTTATCTTTCGACCTTTTAAATATAAATCTATATCTCATATAACGAGGTCTTTTCACCCTACGGATGACCAGGGGCCTCGTCACATTTATTATTTTTTCTCCAACCACCAGTCAAAACCATTAAAAACCAAAACAAGGTCTGGCCGATTAGTTTTAAAGTATTTTAAAGTCAACACTTCTTTCCTGTCTTCTATTTTAATCTCTATTTTCTCCTCCTTAACCAGCTCTGGATTTTTAGGATCAAACCCCAACTCTTTAAAACTAAGATTAAGAACAATTTTCTTTCTTTTTTCTTCTTCCTGTTTTTGCTTTTCTTCATCTTCTATCTCTAAGTAATCGCTTATCTCTTCAAAACTAGCTGGATGAAGAGAAAACTTATCAAATGTTTCTCCGGGCGGATCAAGTTCCTCTGGTAAGCTGTCAATAACAATTTCTAAAGTTTCTTTAAACTCCTCATACTTTTCCAATTCTTTCTCGTCAACCTCAACATCAACGATTGGTTCTTTTTCTTTGTTAAATTTTTCAAATTTTTCCATAAATTTTTTCATTAACTTCACCTCCTCGACCTTTAAATTAATTTTAATTAATTTTAACCAACATAGAAACATTCCAACATCCTTAAGAATGTTGGAATGTTTCTATGAACTTAACTAATTTATGACCGTAGGGAGAAAGAGAGTGCAATACTTTTCTTCCCTTATATTTTTTATTTAAAAGACCAGCTCCTACCAAACGGTGGGTGTGTTCAGAGATAGTTTTTAAATTACAGTTTAGTGCCTTAGCAATATCCTCCAGTGTTAATCCATTATGATTTTTAACTAATAATAAAATATCAATTCTTCGATGATTGGCAATACCTTTAAAATGCCTTTCTAATTGTTTGCTTGTTTTTATTCTCCTTCTCATAAATTCATCTTAACACAATTCAGCACAACATTCCAACATTCTCAAGAATGTTGGAATGTTACCTATTTTAATTTAATTGTTCTGGTCCTTCAATGTAACCTTCCGATCACTTAAGGGATGGTCACTTATAATGAACCATCCGTAGAGTGGAAAAATCTTATTACAAGACTGACAGTTTTTTTCTTTTTAGCCACCGTTCTAAAAATAATTCTTGTTTATCTTCATAAAAAATCATCTATTTAATTTTTCTATAGGAGATAACCCTTTTAACGATTTATGGGGGAAGTAATTCCAAACCGCATTGACAAATTTTAAAACCTCATTAATTTCATCCAAATTGCCGCTATTAATTTTACTTACAAAAAGCCCAATTAGTTTATTAAAGTCTTCCTGTCCATTTTCATTGAAAACCATTTCTTTTATTTCTTCAAAGGTAGCATCAATTTGATAGTAATTAATAATTTCTCTTAGCTGAAACTCGATTCTCTTTCGGATATCTTCAATTTTCAATACTAAAATTTCTATTTTGTCGTCGTTCTTTAAAATGTCGTTTTCTTTTGGCTCCTTTCCATTTAATAAAAATCCCAAGGTTCCCGGAATAAATCTTTTGGGAATTTCAGGATAAGAAGAAAAAATAAAGTTTAAAAGTTGAATGAAATTTAAATTTTCAGAAACTATCACTTCCTCACACTTCTTCCCAGTAATCTTTTTTAATTCTTCATCGTAAAAAATATTAACTTTTATTGATTTTAAATCCTTTTCCATAAACCTGCCCCGTTAATCGCCGTAAGCGACTTTTCGGGGTTTGTTTTTATTGATTTTTCTAAGTCACATCTTCACCTGTTTAAGACCCGACCTTAAGCATACGAGAAACCGTTTAAAATTTTCATCGAAATATATCAACGTCGGGTAACGATATGCTTCGACCTTTAATTAAATACGTATTTTAGTCCAATGCGACGAGGTCTCTGATCACCCGTAGAGTGGTCACTTACAATGAACCACCCGTAGGGTGCCACCGGTCATCCGTAGGATGAAAAAGACCTCGTTACATATTCTAATATTCTTGAGAATGTTGGAATGTTAATTTTGTCCTAAATATGTGGCGGGAAAAAACCTTAATATATCTTACTGAATTAATTCAGTAATTTTTTTATTCTCTGCCAACAAATTTTTGGACCCAGATAATTTTCTCTTCTCCCGGTCCCACCATTCATAGAAATGTGAAAGGCAATATCCTAATTTTTTTATTTCTTCGTCTTCCTTAGCAACATTCCCCGTGTTTATGGTTTCTTGAATAAAATGAAATTGTAGAACGTCGGGCGTCCTCTGATTATACGGCTTTCCAGTTATAAAAAATAATAAAATATTACTGCACCAATAACACTAGTTATAACTCCTAAAATTAAAATACCCCACCATTTTTGATACCATTTTGGTTTTCTAATTTCACTAATTACTTCTTCTATTTTATTTTCTACATTTGTAAGATTTACTGGGTTATTAATACGCATAAATTTCATTCTTAAACATTTTATCAAAATTAGTATTTAACTTTTTCTATTTCAACATTACTCTCACGGGTTAATATCTTCTGAATATAGCCAGATAAACTTATTTTCCACTTCGTGCTAGTAGCCCAATCAGGAATTTTCCTTATAGCATCTATAATATCTAGGTTCTCAAAAAATAAACCCAGACTCCTATTTACTCTCTCGGAGTTATTTCCTTTAACAATTATTGTTCCTGGAGAATCTTTTATCGGAAATTTTTTATCATCCCAAAATTCTAAATCCCTAGTTATAATAAGAGCTTTTAATTTTCTTGCCTTGTTAAATATAGATCTATCATCCTCGCCCTTAGATGCTATCCCCGTAATTTTAAATATATCCTTTAGTTCCTTAAATTCTTCGATTACTTCAATGGGTAGGTTTTTATCTAAAAAAATTCTAATTTTGGATTTAGGCGGAGTCCAACTAAGCCAATCTTCTAAAAACTTTTTAAATTCTGGATTATTTTCAAATTGACTTTTCATAATCCTTTAGCGTGCCTTTATCTTAATATAATCACAAAGCTGAAGCTTCATTAAAATTATTTTACTAAAAGATATATCTGAACCAATACGGTTATAGTCATAATGATTGTGAGCCCGATTAAAATACATGAATATTTCTTTGTGTTTTTATTTAACTCTTTGATTGAATCCTTTAATCTTTTCATCATTTCAACTGGTGCACTATTTTCTTCCCCTGATTTACCAGCTATAGAAATAATTTCTTCATCTGATTTTTGCTTTTTGTCCATAAATTTAATTTATTAAATTTTGCTTTCGACCTTTAATTAAATGCGTATTTTAGTCCAATGTGACAAGGTCTCTGATCACCCGAAGGGTAGTCACTTATAATTAACCACCGTAGGGTGCCACCGGTCATCCGAGGGGTGGGAAAAGACCTCATTACATTTTTTAAACTTAAAACTGCTTTTCAATTATCTAATCGCTCTAGACTTTTACCAAAACCCCTCTAAACCAAACCCTACAACATTCCAACATTCTCAAGAATGTTGGAATGTTAATTTTATCCTAAATATGTGGCGAAAAAAAACCTTAATATATCTTACTGAATTAATTCAGTAATTTTTTATTTTCTTAATTAAATTGATTTCTTCGTCGGTTAATTTCTCCATTAATTTATAAAACCTTGGCCTACTTTTAAAAATTCTCATTTGTAATTTGGTAATATTTTCCTTAAAAATATTATGTATAACATCAATTCTTAGTTTGTTAAAATAATCAATTTCTTTTATCAACTTTTGGTCTTTACAATAAACCTTAAGATATTCTTTAAGTTGACCTAAAGACATTTTATTTTTGTCTATTTTGTTTTTTGAAGGACAAAAATTAAGATCTTTTTTCTTGGCACAATCCTTAAAAACTTCTTCATAGAGACCAATTAAATGTTTTAATCGTTTTTCAAGAACGGCGCTCATTAAAAAGTAGACCTCTAAAAAATAGCCCTCATTTTCTAATTTTTCAATTCTTTTTTCTATCTCTTCTCTATATTTTCTCCAATCTTGTTCACCCATAAATTTATTTTTTAATTTTTTTATTCTTTAATAATTCTTTAATTGTCCTGCAAAAGTTTTTTGTTGACCATATACTGGAAAAGGAATTACCAACTCATTATTTATAACATTAAATTTATCATTCAGGAGTTGTTTTTCTAACAGTCGACAAACATTAGCTTTAACTAAAATGATTTTAACTTTTTTATTCTTAAATATCTTTTTTAAATCCCTGACTAAATT
>JAGGZP010000045.1 GCA_021161965.1 bacterium | reverse complement strand
TCCCTATGGCGGTATACTATTTACAGTCCTTATTTTAAAATTAAGGCTTCGCCGTGAACCACGTAGGGTTCACGGCGCCCTGCCGTAAACCGCATTGGGTTCACGGTGACACACCCAACGTGGTGCGGGGCGATTCCCTATGGCGGTACCAAGAAATATTAGAAATAAAATATAAAAAATAAAAAATACCTGCCTGCCGGTAGGCAGTAAGTATTATTAAAGTCGGAACTCGATACTTCTCTTTACTTTTCTAATTTCGATTTTATAATATAAATATGGATTTTTTAGAACCAAAAAAGAATTTAGAGGTACCAAAGAAAGAAACACCCTCAACAAAAGAGGCTATTCCAGAAGTGGAAAAAATTAGAAAATTGGAATTTCCTGAAAGGAAAAAAGAAAAATTTTTTCCGCGACTTAAAAAAACAAAGAAAATAGTAACTAGACCAGAAAAAGAAAAAACAACAATAATTTTAGAAAAGAGTGAGACAGTTAAAAAAATAGAAGATATTTTATCTGAAGGATTAGAAGATATTTATACATCACTCCCTGATTCTTTAAAAGAAGAATTTAAGAGAAAAGGAGAAGAGACGGCTTTTAAGATAGAAAAATTAATTTCCGGAGTAAAAATTGTTGTTCAAAAAATTGTTAAATTGATTAAAGAGTGGCTAAAAATGATTCCAGGAATAAACCGATTTTTTATTGAACAGGAATCAAAAATTAAAACAGACAAAATTCTCAAATTAGCAAAAGAAAAAGAAAAAAAGGAATTAAATATATAATATATATTATATGCGTATTTGTTTTCCTTCGGAAGGATCAGATTTGACCTCGATTTTATCTGATCGCTTTGGTGAAGCGAAATATTTTATTTTTGTTGAAGACAATTTTAATAAATATCTAGTTAAGAAAAATTTGAAAGACGGAATTTCACCGGCGCAATTAGTTGCTGAAGAGAGGCCAGATGCTATTGTTTGTGGTAATATCGCGCCGGATTATTTCGATTTTTTATCCGCATCAGGGATTGAAATATATTCGGGTGTTTTTGGTTTAACAATTAGGAGATCTTTAGATAAACTAAAAAAGGGCGAGTTAGAGGAAAACAAAGCAACCGGTAAATTAAAAAGAGGAAGATTACTGTAAAGACACGGACAAACATCTGCCTACCAGCAGGCAGGCGGACATAAAGAACCACGGACAAACACGGACACCTACCTCATCGGCAGACAATTTTCAATGATCAATGATCAATTTTCAATAAATTTTCAATGACTCAATTTTCAATAGTTTGAAAATTGAAAATTAATCTCTTGATTAGGTCAATTAGGTCAATTAGAAATTAGACATTTTGTTCGCGAGCCGCGGTGCCGTAAAATGTCAGACAATTTATTTATATTCATTGTCTACTAACTCTCTAAATCTAAAAATCTAAAAAGCTAATAAGCTAATAAGCTAATAAGCTAAAAAGCTATAACAATATGTTTTTTCAAGCAGACTTTCTACCAACAAATCCAATTAAAGATGTTAATTTAGAAGTAGATACTCCAACTTTTTCGAATATCATTAATAGTCCTTATTTTATTCCGACAATTTTTGGTATCGGGGTAATTGTTTTGTTGTTAATTACTTATTTTATTTTGAGAAAGTTTCTTTATACTCAGACAATGACAAAAACATCTTTTGAGAAAATTGTTCTTTTAGTTAAGGTTCCCAAGGAATCCCCGGAAAAAGAAGAAATGAGAAAAACAGCAAAAGAATTAATTCTGCCAATGGAAAGATTGTTCGATAATATTGCTGGTTTAAGAGCACAAAAAGGTTTGCGAAGTAAGATATTTGGGAGGACAGATCATTTTTCTTTTGAAATTGTTGCCGATAAGGATGGGATAATCTCTTTTTATATTGTTGTTCCGCGTTATCTGCGTCAGTTTTTTGAACAACAAATTCAGGCGCAATTCCCTGCTGCTCAAATAGATGAAGTTTCTGACTACAATATTTTTTCTCCAAAAGGCATAACAATTTCTGCAATATTAAAGTTAAAAAAGAAATTTATTTTTCCAATAAAAACATATGTTAGCTTGGAAACAGATCCACTTCTAGCATTAATTAATTCTTTATCAAAGATAGAAAAAGGTGAATCGGCAGCTGTCCAAATTGTTGCTCGTTCAGCTTATAGTCGCTGGCATAAATTGGGCGCTTTAGTTGCCTCAAAAATACAACAGGGGAAAAAGTTGTCTGAAGCAATGGCTGAGGTTTTTGGCGGCGGGCTCGGCCATCTTTTTAAAACTCTTATTCCAAAATCAGAAACAAAAAAAGAAGAATTTAAAAAGCCTCATCAACTTTCACCAATGGAGCAGGAGATTGTTAAAAAATTGGAAGAAAAAACATCTAAAGCAGGTTTAGATGTTAATATCAGAGTTGTGGTTACTGCGGAAAATTTAATTAAGGCAAAGTCGCGTTTACAAAATATACTCAATTCCTTTGCTCAATTTACATCTTATGAATACTTAAATGGGTTTAAATCCGTTTATTTTGGTCAGTCACCACGAGTAATTCGCGATTTTATTTATCGTAATTTTGATGAGAGAAATGCTTTTGTTTTAAATGCCGAGGAGATGGCTAGCATATTTCATTTCCCTTTACCCCAAACACAGACACCAAATATTCGTTGGTTATTATCGAAAAAGGCTGCTGCACCAGTAGGTATACCGAGTGAAGGATTAATTTTAGGTAAAAATATTTATCGTGGACAAGAGAAACTTATTCGAATAAAGAAAGAGGATAGAAGGAGACATATCTATATAATTGGTAAAACTGGTACTGGTAAATCTTGGCTTATTGGTAATATGGCTATGCAGGATGTTATAAATGGAGCTGGTATAGCAGTGATTGATCCTCACGGTGATTTAGTTGAAAGAATTTTAAATCATATACCTAAGGAAAGAGTAGATGATGTAATTTATTTCAATCCTGCGGATACCGAAAGACCAATTGGTTTAAATTTACTAGAATATGATCCAAAATATCCAGAGCAAAAAACATTTGTTATTAATGAAATGATAAAAATAATGGATAAACTTTACGACTTACGGCAGACTGGCGGACCAATGTTTGAACAGTATATGAGAAATGCAATGCTTTTAGTAATGGAACATCCGGAGTCAGGAGCAACTTTAATGGAAATTCCAAAAGTTTTATCTGATGCAAGTTTTCGTCATTATAAATTGGATAGATGTCATAATCCAGTTGTTCGCGATTTCTGGATAAAAGAAGCAGAAAAAGCTGGAGGAGAAGCAGCTCTTTCGAATATGACACCTTATATTACTTCTAAATTAAATCAGTTTGTTGCTAATGATATAATGCGACCAATTATTGGTCAACAAGTTAGTGCTTTGAATTTCCGAAAGGCAATGGATGAGAGAAAAATAATTTTAATTAATCTTTCTAAAGGATTGATTGGTGATTTAAATGCTTATCTTCTTGGTTTAGTTATTGTTGGAAAGATTACAATGGCCGCACTTTCCCGGGCTGATTTGCCTGAGGAAGAAAGAAAAGATTTTTATCTTTACATTGATGAGTTTCAAAATTTTATTACTGATACAATTAGCGTAATTTTATCTGAAGCAAGAAAATATCGACTTTGTCTAAATATTGCTCATCAGTATATTGGTCAATTAGTTAAAGGAAATGATACCCAAATCCGAGATGCTGTTTTAGGGACTGTTGGAACAATGCTTGTTTTTAAAATTGGTATTGAAGATGCACAATTTATTGCCAAAGAATTTGCTCCAGTATTTAATGAATATGATTTAATTAATATTGAAAAATATAATTGTTATGTTAAATTATTAGTTGATAATCAGGCAACTCGGCCGTTTAATATGCAAACCTTACAAAAAGTTCCTGGTATACCTGAACCAAATCCAGAATTAGCAAAAAAGATAAAAGAACTTTCGCGTTTAAAATATGGTCGTCCAAAAAATGAAGTTGAACAAGAAATTGTAAATCGGGTTAAAGAAATTACTAGTAAAATTGAAGAAGAGGAAGAAGAAATTGGTGAAAGTTTAAGATAATATATGTTTGTTCTATTTGTTTTATTGTTAATTATAGTCCTGATTATTTTTTATTTTTACGCTATATATTTTGGATTATTTTTTGGCGGACCTTTTATACCTGTTTCAAAAAGAGATATAAAACATTTGGCAAAAGTGTTTAATTTTAAAAAAGAAGATGTTGTTTATGAGCTTGGTAGTGGTGATGCAAGAATACTTATTTATTTAGCAAGAAAATATAAAATAAAATCAGTCGGAATTGAGATAAATTTTTTATTGTCTTTTTGGTCAAAATTAAAAATAAAATTTTTAGGATTAGATAAATTTATTAAAATAAAAAGGAAAAGTTTTTTTCAAGAAAATTTAGAGGAAGCCGATGTTATAATTTGTTATTTGATGCCTAAAGCAATGAAAAATTTAAGAGAGAAATTTATTCAAGAATTAAAACCAGGAACAAAAATTATTTCTTTTTCTTTTTCTATTCCCGACTGGAAACCGATTATTGTTGATAAGCCAAGCAAAAAAGATAAAACTATTTATATTTACGAGGTCGGAAAAACACGGACGAAGAATAAATCAAAAATCAAAAATCAAAATGCCTGCCTGCCGGTAGGCAGGGACATTGGACATTTATTTATTAATTAGGTCAATTAGGTTAATTAGTCATTTTATTCAATTATGGTTTTATATCAAAAATATCGTCCAAAATTATTTTCCGAAGTTATTGGACAAAAACATATTATCAAAATTTTAGAAAGTGAATTGAGGCAAAATAAAATTGCTAATGCTTATCTTTTTACTGGACCGAGAGGCATTGGAAAAACAACTGTAGCACGTTTATTAGCCAAAGCCTTAAATTGCCAAAATAGAAAACCGGGAGAAAGCGAACCTTGTAATCAATGCGAGAATTGTCAAGCAATAAACCAGGGAAAATTTTTGGATCTTATCGAAATTGATGCCGCCTCTCATACTGGCGTTGATAATGTTCGGGAAAATATTATTGCTAATACTCGAACAAGACCAGTTAAAGGAAAATATAAAGTTTTTATTATTGATGAGGTTCATATGCTTTCTTCTGCTTCTTTTAATGCACTCCTTAAAACATTAGAAGAACCGCCACCTTATGTTGTTTTTGTTTTAGCAACAACTGAAATTCATAAAGTCCCTGAGACAATCATTTCTCGTTGTCAAAGATTTGATTTTACAAAAGTTAGTTTTGATGAAATTGTTTCTCTGCTAAAAAAAATTGCCAAGAATGAGGCAATTAATATCTCTGATGATATTTTAAAAAATGTTGCTTATCATTCAGAAGGTTGTGTTCGCGATGCGGAAAGTTTGTTATCACAAATTATTGCTGTTGGCGGAAAAACAATTACCAAAGAAGAGGCAGAAATTGTTATTCCAAAAAGTCATTGGAATCTTGTTTTGGAATTTATCGATTTAATTTTTAAAAATAAAGCAAAAGAATCAATTCTTTTGCTTAATAAACTTGTCTTAAATGGCGTTGATCTTAATCAATTTACTAAAGATTTAGTCGAGATGTTGCGAAAAATTTTATTGGTGAGCCTTAAAGTAGATGATGAAAATCTTTTTTGGCGTATGAATGAAAATGAGCAAAGGAAAATTAAAGAGTTGGCCAATTCTATTCCAGTTAGAAAATTAGTTGAGATTATTGAAGAATTTGTTCGCGCACAATTACAAATCAATTCTGCCTTAATTCCACAATTGCCTTTAGAAATATCTGTAACAAAAATCTGTCAAAAATAATGCGGGGTCGTCTAATGGTAGGACAGCGGACTCTGGATCCGCGAATCTAGGTTCGAATCCTAGCCCCGCAGCCAAATAGGATGTTTTTCAAAAATTTAATATCTTTTATTGTTTTATGTTTTTGGTAAAGCCCACTCAAGCGTTGACGTCACTTTGTCTTTTGAGTAGGAGAGAAGCAGAAAGGAAAAATTTTTAACATTTTATTTTGGCGCACGCCCTTTTCTTTTTTATTTTTTTAATTAAGGAATGAAAATTTTTCCTTTTTCCTGCTTTTTGCTGACGCAAAAGCGCGCCGCCGCTTGCCTGCACTTTTCACTTTACTGCTTCAAAAATTTTTGTTATCATTGTAATAAGATAGAGAATCTTTAAACATATTATTTTGATTATAGTAATATATTACAATGAAGTCAAACAATAAATCAAAAATTGCAGAGAATATAAAAAAATATAGAAAGAAATTAGGCATTTCTCAAGACAGACTATCTAAATTAGCTAATGTCACTTACAATACCATAATTAAAATTGAGTCAGGAGCAAACAAAAATCCAACAATTACAACTTTGGCAAAAATTGCCAAAGCGTTGGGCGTTAAAGTTGACGATTTAATTAAATAAATTATGGCAAAAATCAATGATTTAAATTTAAACAAGTGGAAAGAATATAAAGATATAATCACTGATAGTCTTTGGATTATTCCGGAACGAGACAAATCAGGTACTCACCGAGGGGATTATCATGGAAATTTTATCCCTCAAATTCCTAATCAGCTAATGAGAAGGTTTACAAAAAAAGGTGACGTGGTTTTAGATACTTTTCTAGGAAGCGGAACTACTTTAATTGAGTGTAAACGATTGGGACGGAATGGTATTGGTATAGAGTTATTACCGAAAGTAGCAAAAATGGCTCAGCAGAGAATAAATCAGGAATCATTGTTTGATTCGAATAAGACATTTCAGGAAATTCTAATAGCGGATAGTACTAAGAAAGAAACAAGAGAAAGAGTTAATGAAATTCTAAAAAAACATAATAGACAGCAAGTTCAATTAATAATAATGCACCCTCCTTATCATGATAT
>JAGGZP010000022.1 GCA_021161965.1 bacterium | reverse complement strand
TGGTGGCTCGTATCGGGAAATAGGATAATGGACACGAGCCGAAAATGGATAATAAGCAAAATTGGTGGCTCGTATCGGGAAATAGGATAATGGACACGAGCCGAAAACTATTTACCTCCTTTATAATTTTCTATTATAAAGATAACACATTTTAAAAATTTGTCAAGAAAAGTTATCCACACATAATATATTAGTAAATAATTTTAATTTATATGTTTTTCTTTATAAAAGGAAAAGTTATCTTAAAAGGAAAAAATTTTTTAGTCCTAGAAAACGATAATATTGGTTATCAAATTTTTGTCCCTTCTTTTTTACTTAAGAAAGCGAAAATTAGTCAATTATTAAATCTTTTTACTTATTTATATTTACGAGAAAATACTATTGAAATTTACGGCTTCGAAAAAGAGAATGAATTAATATTTTTTAAACAGCTAATTTCTATTCCAGCAATTGGGCCAAAAACAGCACTTGATGTTCTTTCGGTAGCAAAAATAAAAGATTTAGAAAACGCTATATTAAGTGGAAAATATGATATTTTAACAAAAGTTTCCGGCATAGGACGAAAAACTGCTGAAAGAATAATTGTTGAAATGAGAGGTAAAATTAAGAAATCTTTTAAAGAGAGAAATTTATCGGAAGAAGATGCATTGGTAATAGACGCTTTATTAAAGTTAGGTTATTCATTGAAAAGAGCACAAAAGGCAATTAGAAATATTCCGAACGAGGTAAAAGGTGTATCAAGAAAAGTAAAAGAAGCACTAAAAATTATAAGTAATAAATAAAAAATCTACTTTCGAAAATAGTACTTGACCATTTTTCAAAAATTTTTTAACATAAAAATAAAAATAAATATGAATCGAAATAAAATTTGGACAAGTTTTATTTTTATTATTGTAATTGCAGTTTTTTGTTTTTTTATCGATTTACCCCGTTCACCAAAATGGTTACCAGGCCACAATTGGTTTACAAAACAAAAAGTCCATTTAGGTTTGGATTTACAAGGAGGAACAGAACTTGTTTATCAAGCAGATACATCAAGAATTCCGGCAAAACAAAGAGCATCAGCTATTGCTGGAGCGAGGGATGTAATCGAAAGAAGAGTAAACGTTTTTGGTATAACTGAACCAGTAATAACAACAGCAAAAGTAGGTGGTGAGTGGAGAATAAATGTTGAATTACCCGGCATCAAAGATGTAAATAAGGCAATAAAAATGATTGGTGAAACACCAATCTTAGAATTTCGTGAGCAATCAAGACCCAGGGAACTGACTAAAGATGAAAAAAAACAAATAGAAATATATAATCAAAAAGCAGAGAAACATGCCAAAAATATTCTTAGAGAGGTTTTACAATCTGGTTCAGATTTTACTATATTAGCAAAGAAATACTCTGAAGATCCCGGATCGAGAGATAGAGGAGGGGATTTAGGTTGGTTTAAAGAAGGAACAATGGTACCAGAATTTGAAAAAGCAGTTAAAAAGTTGAAACAAGACGAAATAGCAAAAAATCTTATTAAAACACAGTTTGGCTATCATATCATTAAAAAAACGGGAGAAAAAACTAATGAAAATGGGGAAAAGGAATACCGGGCTAGTCATATTCTGATTAGAACAAAATCAAAAGAAGATATTATTGGTCCAGAATCAAAATGGCAATATACCGGGCTAACCGGAAAACAATTGAAAAGTGCAACAGTTATATTTAATCCTCAAACAAATGAACCAGAAGTTTCCCTTGAGTTTAATTCGGAAGGAGCGAAATTATTTGGTGAAATAACAAAAAGAAATGTTGGTAAACCAGTAGCAATATTTTTAGATAATTATCCAATTAGTATTCCGGTTGTAAAAGAACCGATACTAAGTGGTAAAGCAGTAATTACTGGAAAATTTGATATTAAAGAGGCTAGAGAATTGGCCCAGAGGCTTTCTGCTGGCGCTTTGCCTGTGCCAATAAAATTAATTAGCCAAGAAACCGTTGGCCCGACACTAGGTTGGACATCCGTCAAAAGAAGCTTCTTAGCTGGATTAATTGGTTTTTTATTGGTAATAATTTTTATGATATCTGTTTATCGGTTTAAGGGTCTATTGGCAAGTATTGCCTTATTTATTTACGTTTTAATTACTTTAGCAATATTTAAAACATTACCAGTTACCTTAACTTTAGCTGGTATTGCTGGTTTTATCCTATCAATTGGTATGGCAGTCGATGCAAATGTTTTAATTTTTGAGAGAATTAAGGATGAGGAAAGATTAGGAAAAAGAGGCCAAGCTGCAATTAATGATGGTTTTCGACATGCTTGGTCGGCAATTCGTGATAGTAATATTACTACTTTAATTGTGTGCTTCATTCTTTTTGAATTTGCTACTGGCTCAGTTAAGGGTTTTGGTTTAACGCTCGGCATTGGTATTTTAGTCAGTATGTTCAGTGCAATTGTTATCACAAAAACATTACTTGACCTTACTAATGTGTATAAAAAAAACAATTATGTATAATATAATTGGTAAAAGAAAAATTTTCTTATCAATATCTGGAGTACTTTGCGCATTTTCTTTATTTGCATTAATTTTTTGGGGTTTAAAACCAGGAATAGATTTTACCGGTGGAACAATGATGCAGGTTAAATTCGCTAAAAATCAATTACCGCCGTCCGATGAAATCAAAAAAATTTTTAATGATTTAGATATAAAAAACGTCAAAGTTCAATCGGCCGGAGAAAATAATGTTATTTTGAAATTTAAACCAATTAATGAAAATGCGCATCAAGAAATATTGAAAAAATTAAAAAATGCCGAAGAACTTAGATATGAATTAATTGGGCCAACTATCGGACAAGAATTAACATCTAAAGCAAGATCAGCAGTTATATTAGCAGTAATTGCAATTTTAATCTACATTGCTTGGGCATTTAGGAAATTATCAGACATTATGAGAAAAAGTGAATCATGGCGTTACGGGACAGGAGCAATTTTAGCATTAATTCATGATACTTTAATTGTTACCGGCCTCTACGCGGTTCTCGGTCATTTTTTTAGTGTAGAAATAGATATCGCTTTTATTACAGCAATTTTGACCGTTTTAGGTTATTCAGTTAATGATACAATTGTTGTCTATGACAGAATTAGAGAAAATATTTTAAACTATGGCTCGCGTAATTTAGAAGAAACAATAAATAAAAGTTTAAATGAAACAATAGTCCGTTCATTAAATACTTCGTTAACAACACTTTTTACTTTACTAGCAATATATTTCTTTGGTGGGACATCAATTAAAATATTCACTCTAGCAATGTCGGTGGGCGTTGCTGTCGGAACTTGGTCTTCAATTGCTATTGCCACTTCATTCTTATTGTTCAGAAACAAAACAATTAAAGTTGCAAATAAAAGAAAGTAAACTATCCTTATTTTAAATAAAAAATCTTCTCGAATTGAGAAGATTTTTTGTTTAATTAAAGCTAAAGATTTACGGGTCGCATTTGTTACAACAAGATTTTCGTCTGACGTTTTACGGCGTCGTAACTCACGAATTAAATGTCTAATTTCTAATTGATCTAATTGACCTAATCAATAAATAAATGTCCAATGTCCAATTTCCAATTTCCAATCAAGCACCAAATCCCAATGTCCAAACTGATTTTTTTGTTTAGGATTTGAAAATTGGAATTTGTTTGGTCATTGGTCATTGGTCATTGGGATTTTATTAGACATCAGAAATTAGGTTAATTAGAAATTCTATTTATTTGCCTGCCTACCGGCAGGTAGACATTTTGATTTTTAATTTATTCTTGTTTAATTTTAGGAAGTCCGACTTCTTAAAATTTAAAAACTTGATGTTAATCGAACAGGACATTGACTAGGATAGTAATATAATCTATAATTCATAACAGAGTTACGATTTAAAATTGTGTATTTTACTAATACAATTTATGTTAAAATTCGCATATTTAACTGTTGATGATTGTCCTTCTTC
>JAGGZP010000089.1 GCA_021161965.1 bacterium | reverse complement strand
TTAATATCTTTAAGAAATTTATCAACATCAATTCCGTGAACAACAGCTCCTTCCTCAATTGTCTCAAATCTCGCTGCTATACAACCAAGGCAATGAAACCCATATTCTTCAAAAACCTCTCTAGTTTGAGGGTATTTCTTTAAAACCTCTTCAATTTTCATGTCTTTAGTTATTTTCATAAGCGATTCCAATCTACTAATGACATCTGAATTATCCGAATAAATATTAGGATCATTCGGGTGTTTATTCGGATCATTCGGATCGCCTTAATTTTTAATTATTTTTACCAAAACTTTTCTTCTTCTGGGCCGACTGTCAAAATCACAAAAAACAATTTGTTGCCAACTTCCTAAAGTTAACTCTCCGTTTTCAATTGGCACTGTTAAAAAAGGTTTAAATAAAGCTGACAAAAGATGAGAATAACCGTTTTTCTCTCCCCAAGTTTCATCATGATAATATTTTTTATCGCGAGGGGCTAATTTCTCTAAAAACTCTTTAAAGTCCCTAATTAAATTTGGTTCATATTCAATTGTAGTAATCCCACAGGTTGAACCTGAGCAGGAAATCAAACATACTCCTTCTTTAACTTCTGTCTTTTTAACTTGCTCAATCACTTGTGGAGTAATATCAATAATATCATTATTGCCTTTTGTTGAAATAGAAAATTTAGCCATAGTTTACCTTAAAATTTTTATTAATTCTTTTGCATTCTCTATTGCATATCCAGAAAAATCATTATTGAAATAAACATATACTTCTTTTTTTTGATTTAGAAATTTTCTAATTATTTTTGCTTCTTGTTGTAGCTGTTTTTCAGAATACTTGGAGCCAAAAAGCTCAGCTGGTCCATGATAACGAAAATAAACAAAGTCGGTAGTAGAAACAATGTCTTTGGGATAACGAGAAGAATCAGCAATTACCAAACTCGTTTTGTATTTCTTTAAAATTTTATAAATCTTTTTATCAAACCAACTTTTATGCCTGAATTCAAAAGCTAACTTTAATCCAGGCCAATTTCTTTTTATATAAACCAATAACTTTTCTAACCGCTTAATATTTATAGGGTTAGCCTGAAAACTAGAAGGAAACTGAAATAAAATCGGTCCTAATTTATTCCCCAAATTTATAGTATTCCCAACAAATCTTTTCCAAGCCAGTTTAACTCCTTTCAATCTTTTAATGTGAGTAATAAATCGACTTGCCTTAACCGCAAAAACAAAATCATCAGATACTTGACTTGCCCAATTTTGGTAAGTTTTTGCCCGGGGAAGATGATAAAAAGAAGAATTTATCTCAACGGTTTTAAAGTGCTTGCTATAATATTTTAATTGACTCTTGGAAGACAATTTCTCAGGATAGAATTTTCCTTTCCAGTGCCAATAACTCCAACCAGATGTTCCAATGTATAACTTTAAAGACATTGAGATTTGCTATACTTAAATATTATCATCTAAAAATTTATAAAATTTATTACTAATTTTTTTTAAAGCCGACCAATAATTATGATTCAAAATTTTCTCTAAAAATTTTCTCCTTGCCAATTTTCTAAGCCATAAAACTAAAGCTATTGCCGAAAGAATCATTAAAATAAAGGTTACTACTGTCAACCAAATAGTCACAGTTCTTGTTATCTTTCCCACAAGGGTATAGCTCGCTCCAAAACTGTAACCAATAAAAAACATTCCTAAAACCCAAATTATTGAAGCGATTAAATTACACCAGAAAAATTTTTTTGCCTTTGTTTTAAAAATACCAGCTAAAATAAGAACATAACTGCTTATTCCATAGGTAATTCTTGTAATTATAAGGGCTTTCGTTGTGTGCTTTCTAAAATAATTTTCTATTTTTATCAACCTCTCCTTGGTTAAAAGAAAACGAGAACCCCATTTATTTAAAAATTTTCTTCCGCCAAAATAACCAATATAATACCAGATATAACCATTTAAAAAATATCCCATTAATAAAAGAAAAAAAGTGTTCCAAAACTTAAAAACGCCTAAACGATATAAAAAGCCAGCTAATAACATGATATTTGTCCCCTCAAAAAGAGCGGCTAAAAAAACAAAGATATATCTTTGTTCGTAAATAAAAGATATTATTGGCTTTATAAACTCAGTCATAACTTAATTAATAGAGTTAAAAAAGCGATTCCTGCCCTCCTTTTATCCCTCCCAATTCTTCTTCGCTGAAAATACTTATCTTGCCAAATTCTCCATCAAATCCGGGTTTAAGGTTTACTTTCCCCTCACGAACCCTTATTATTGCTTCAGCAATTTCTGGAGAACTAGCAGCTAAAAGATTTTCTTTTTTTGCTTCAAGTAAAACTTTAAACTCTGGCCCAATGGTTTTAATTAATCTTTTATAAATTTCAATAACCTGTTTTGTTCCAGTTCCAATTTTTAAAACATCAGCAATAATTTCCTCTAAAGGAATCAGTCTTTTATAAGGAATAGCACTTGCAGGAGTCTCACCTGGATTCCTGTCTGCTAATTCGCAAACTCTATGCATTACTCCAATTGTTAATGGTTTGCCACACTTAGGACAAATATTATTATGTTTTTTTGACTCTTCGGGGCTAAAACAAACTCCACAATTTCTATGGCCATCAAAATGATACTTCCCTTCTTCGGGAAAGAATTCAATAGTTTGTATTAATTGTAAAGCATTTTCCTGCTGACTAATAGCTTTTTTATCAATTTTGGCTCCTTTTTTAATTGCTTCAATAATTAATTTATAATTTATTTTTTCTCCTTCAAAAATATTTGCCTCTCTACCAAGTTTGCTAGGACTATGGGCATCAGAGTTTGAAATTAAAGTTATGTTATCAAGCGCTGATAATCTCCAATTCATTGGGGGATCTGAAGATAATCCTGTCTCAATAGCATAAATATACTTTGTATATTCTTCAAAACATTCTTCAAGAGAATCAAACCCAGAATTAGCTCCAAAAACGCTAAACCATGGAGTCCAAGCATGGGCAGGTACAACCAAACAATCAGGAGAAACACTTAAAACAATCTTAACTAACTCCTTGGCATCTAGGCCTAGAATCGGCCGACCATCAGCTTTAAGGTTTCCTATCCATCCCAACTGGGTGTTTATCTTTTCTACAGTTTCAAAGTCCGGAGCAAAGATGATATTATGAATTTTTCTAACCTTTCCTTTTTTGGAATAAATATTAGAAATTTCAACTGTTAGTATAAATCTGGGTTCTGAAAAAGTATTGGAGTTGCCAATTTTAAAATCTAGTCCATTGTTTTGCTTTCTAGTTTTTATTTTGTAAAGACCTGGTTCTGCTGGCTCTAAATTTTCTTTAAGTTCTTGCAGCCATAAAGGATGAGTAAAGTCTCCAGTGCCAACTATTTGTATTCCCTTAATTTTTGCCCATTTATTTATAGTTAAAACATCCATTTCTTTCGAAGTGGCTCTAGAATACTTGGAATGAATATGAAAATCACAAATATATTTCATATGGCTAACTTTTTTCTTTAAAGGCCCCTTGAGAATATAAAAGCCCTAGGACAAACCAAAACAATAATCTACTTTGTTGAATAGTCCAAAAATAATGATCAATCAATCCCAGAACTAAAAAGCTCAAAAATAGCAGTAAAAAAGAATTGCTTATAATTTTCTTAAACCCCAAGGTTTTTATTTTATAAAAAATTACCTGAATTAGGAATAAAATAAAAAATATCAGACCCAAAATTCCTATTTCACTAGCTATAAGAAGAAAAAGATTATGAACCGGTTGATAAAGCCATGTTTCCTTAAATTGAAAATTCTGATATAAAAACCAAACAAAATTTCCTGCTCCTATTCCTAAAATAGGACTTTTTTTAATTATCTCCAGGGCAATATCATTATAATAAACCCTTAAAGTAACTGCTTGTTCTTTAGGAGAAACCTCCAAAAAACGGGCATAAATCTCTGGCCAAAGAAAAATGACATTTAAACTAAAAATTACAAGAAATAAAATAAAAAGTTCTAAGGCTCTTTTTTTAGCAGAATTGCTTATTATCTTTATCAAAAACAAAAAAAGACTTATTGCTAAAAAAATAAAAATAACTGACCTGGAAAAAGTAAACATTAAAGCAAGAACTAGAACAAAATAAACAACCGAAAGAATTGTGAAAAATGTCTTTTTGTTTTTCTCTCTTTTTTTTGTCAACCAAAGATAGTACAAACAAAAAATTGATACCAATAAAAACACAGCTAAAATATTAGGATGAGGCAAGGTTCCGTATGCCCTAACAATCCTCACCCCATTAACCAAAAAGGTTGCTACTCCGGGCAAGTAACGATTATATATTCCTGCTTCAAAATGTTTAAATCCTAAACTGCTTTGGTTTAAAAACTGAACAATTGCTAAGATAGCCTGAACAAAACCACTGACGATAACAATTTTTGCTATTGTTTCTAGTCTAAAAACTCCAGAATTATGTTTTACATATATAAAGAGCAAAACACATTCTCCTATTTTAATAAACTGATATAAACCTAAAATTCTGTTCTGACTAACTATTAAAGAGAATAAAACAAAAAACAAAAAAGTTAAAACAAGAATGTCAGTTTTTTCAAATATCTTTCTTTTTTCCTTAATTGCCCGCCTTATCCATAAAGCAAATATTCCAAAAAGTATTAAATCTGTAAAATATAAAAAAGCTGAATTCCATTC
>JAGGZP010000068.1 GCA_021161965.1 bacterium | reverse complement strand
ATTTTTTGATTTTTAATTTTATAGAACATTTTAATTTTTATTTTATTAAAATTACTTCGCGGTAAATTTATTTTAAAATAAATTGGCTCAGTAAAAATTTTTTGAAAATAATTTTTATCTTTATCAAGAGCAATTTCGGAAATACGTCCTTTTGGATAAAAGTCAGAAATAAAATTGGTTTGCTTTTTAAAAAGAGATGTTTCTGAGGTAAATGTTTTCTTTATTTTTAAATAGCCATTTGGTACTAAATTTTTCTGAAATAGCCAAAAAATCAGAATTAAAGCAACTAAAATTAAAACTGTCTGCCACAACCAAAATAAAGATTTTTTAAAAGTTTTGAGCATTTTATTTTTTATAATACCAAATAAAAACATCCCCGATTTGCTTTGGATTTCCAAGAATTTCATTTATTCGGTTGAAAATTTTTTCTTTTCTTTCAAAAAATAACCATTTTTTTTCAGTCATAAAGTAGCAATCTTTAGCTCCGGTTATTTTGATGGATTTTTCTAAGTATTTTATTGACGGCTCTTTGTTCATATTCTGAAACAACTGAACTCTTTCCGGCTGACGGTATTCAAAATAAACGGGAAAACCACCAGTAATGATTTGCCTTCCAGAAACTGCTTCAACGGCTAAAAGTGGCCAAGTATTTGCCAAAACACAATAAGGTCCAGATTTATTTTTCAAATTATCCCAGACATAATTTGCTGCTTTTATTTCATCAATAGTAACTCTTTGCATTTTTGGACCGGAAGCGTAGACTGTGCCGGAAAGTAAAGATAAAAATAAAATTACTGCTAAAATTTTTGCTCTTTGTCCCAAGAATTTATTCTCGACAAAAGAATAAATTCCCCAGGAAAAAGGTAAAATAAAAAGAAAAGAAATTAAAACAACCAAACGTTTACTAAAAATATGATTACCTTCCATAAAATAACTGGCGATAAACTGGCCAACCAGGGCGATAAATAATAAGACAATTAATAAGTAAGCGTATTTTGGCCGGCTAACTTTTTTCAGTTTCAAAATACCATAAATAAAAAATAGCCAAAAAATTGGCGTTAGAATATAAGACCAAGGTAACAAATTCATCAAAACACAACGATTCATTGTTCTTCCAGTCTGCATATAAAGCCAATTATCTTGCTCCATTTGAAAAATTCGTGGAAAAATAGCACGGGAAACAAGCAAGCGTTTACCAAAATCAATTAGTGCATTGAAAACCTCTTTAATTCTAATTGATTTAAAATGTGAGAAATTATTGAATGAATCCAATAAAGGGATAATTAAAAAAGAGAATAAAATAATTAGACAGAAGAATAAAATAAAAATTTTTTTCTTTCTTCCGCTTGAATTTAGAATTTTTTTAGTTAGCCAAAAAAATAAAGCAAACCCCAAAAAAACAAAAAGGTAAAGTATGTAATTAAAATACAGAACAACCAAGAGTAGGATAAAAAATATAATTTTATTCTTTTTACTAATTGATTTTTTAAAAAATAGATAAAGAAAGGAAGTTAAACTGAACAAAAATACTAAAAAACCAAAAGTATTTGGAATAGTAATACCCCCATAGATTTGTAAAGGGAAAAAACACACAGGTAAAAAACTTGTCAGCAATAAAAATTGCTTTCTGTCAGAGAAAATTTGAGCGAATTTAAACAAAAATATCGGCAGAAATATTGAAAAAAGCAAAAAGCCAAGAATTAAATCTATTAAAAAAATATCAAGGCCAAGCAACCATGAAAGAGCGATGGACAATCCCCACATATTAGAGTAAGAAGTTTTATTTCCAACAATAAAGACTTCGGGAATTTTTATCTTCCCAAATTGTTTTAAACGTAATTTTTCACCAAAAAGTGCCGGTGAATAAATATTTCCATTCATTAACAATTTTTCTGCACCAATATGCCGCCATTTATCGCCGCCGAATCCACCTTGATAAACAATTGGTAAATAAGCGTGTAAAAGTAAACTGGCAAGAACAATAAAAAATAAAATTTTTGCAGTTTTTTCCCGCGAAAAAATCATCAATCCAATTATAAAAACAATCGTCATCCAGAAATAAAGATAAAATGGCGAAATTGTTGTCCAGGGAGATAAAATAAATTTTCCTGTTCTCGCCCGGAAAAGGAAAGCAACTGCTAAAATATAGAATACAAAAAATAGAAAGTAAAGAATTTTAGGAAATTCGATCTCCTGTCTACTATCTGATTCCGGCCAAGAAGCGCTTTTGTTTTCTCCGGCATAATGATGGTTTAAAAAAGAAATGAATAAGGTCAAAGTAAAAAGCAAAATAAACAGGTAAATTGGAACAACTTTGAAAAGGACTATCGGAACAGCCATTGTGAAAGCGATTAAAAACAAGAAGCCGAAGAAACCAAATATTGTTTTTAATCCTCTTTCTAGGTTAATAAATTTTGTTAAAAGATTACCCAACCAAACAGAATTAAATAAAAAATAAAAAATAAAAAATAAAAAGTTTAATACTGCAAAATGCCAAAATTGAAAATTAAAATACCAAAATAAAACAATAAGCACACTAGCAATAGTAAAAATAAAATACTTATTTTTTTTGATAACAGCAATCATGACGTTGTTTAATTTTATTTCGTCTAAACTGATTATAACATTATATAACTTGTAGTGCAACACACGAATTAAATATACTATGCTGTTTTATATTTATGCTAAGGAGTTATACTTCGTAGATAATCTCGGAGGCATTTTAATAGATAAGAATCAGTTAAAATTAAAGTCTCTGGTGAGTGAAAAACCGAAGTGTTTTTTTTGAGTTTTTATTTTTTACAACTGATTATAAATTGGTAGAGAAAATAGGGATTTTATTGCTGTCTATTCGTGCGAAAGGCCAAGACAATATTATGATGCAGAAAAAAATGTCTAATTTCTAATTGATCCAAAAGAAAATGTCTAATTTCTAATTAACCTAATTGACCTAATCAATAAATAAATGTCCAATGTCCAATTTTCAATTTCCAATCAAGCACCAAATCCCAATGTCCAAACTGATTTTTTTGTTTAGGATTTGAAAATTGGAATTTGTTTGGTCATTGGTCATTGGTCATTGGGATTTTATTAGACATTAGAAATTAGGTTAATTAGGAATTCTATCTTTTTGATTTTTGATTTATTTTAGTAAATATATCCTATTATTCGGTAATCATTCTTTTTTAACGTTCTTTTATCAACAATCCAAGCGCCCTTAAAATTCATCTCGGAAATTGTTATCGTATCACTACCGACTTCTTCAACATAAGCAACATGTCCGTATAATCTAGCACGCCAGCCTCTTTCTCTTAAGGAGACAATTGCCCCTACTTTTGGTGTTTTTCCAGTTGCATAACCAGCTCTTCTTGCTCGATAAAGCCAATATTTAGCATGTCCCCAATTTCCTGGTAGACATTTACCTTTTGCTAGAGACCACTTAAAAGCAACCCAAGAAGTACATTGTCCCCAGCGATAAGTGTGACATTTCGTTTTTCTAACCCATTGGCGATAACTTGTGTATTTTTTGCTAACTAACAAAACCTTGTCTTTTGATCGGGATAGACGCGCTACTCTCCTTCGCGGAATAATTTGTGGCATTACTCCGTTAGGAATAATTAAAACATCACCGATACGAATCGATGATGCATCTGCTAAATTATTATAGTCAACAATATCTTCTATTGATGCTTTATATTTTTTAGCAATTTTTTCCAATGTTTCTCCATATTTAACTTTATGACTTATTCCAGTAACTGGTAAAATTCTTAATATTTGTCCTGGTCTAATTATTGAGTATTTTGTTAATTTATTTTCCCAAAGAACACTATTAACACTAATACCAAATTTCTTGGCGATTTTTTCAATATTATCGCCAGGCTGAACTTTATAACTAATAATTTTTGTTCGTTGTATCAAGTAATCATCTGTTACATTCAAATCAGGTGTAACTAAAGCACTTCCCTCTAATGATACTGTTGGCCTTTCCTTTTCCAAATAAGCGGAAATTGTAAAGTCAGGTTTTTCTGAATAATCTCCGGTCTTCTCTACAATTAATTGTTTTTTGTTGAACTGAAATAATAAATCCGGATTATGTTTTTGGCCGAGCAATCCACCAATAAAAGCAACTATCAAAAATGCACCAGTCAGCAGATAAATATAATATTGCTTAGAGAATTTTAATATTGTTCTTTTTATTTTCACAAGAAAAAATAAGACGAAATACAAAACTTTCTCTATTCTTTCTAGACAGAAGTTTAGAAAAATATTCGATTGACTTTGCTTTTTTTGCTTCATAATGGCCTATTTTAGGCTATTTAATAATATAACACAATTTTTATGTCTTGTCAAGTTTGCTTTTCTATTTTATACTATTATGTAGTAAACAAATAATTTGTCAAACGTCTATGAAAAAATACAACCCTGTTAAAATACAAGAATACTGGCAAAAAATTTGGGAAAAAGAAAAAATATATCAAGCCACAGACTTTTCAAAAAAGCCAAAAATGTATATTTTGGTAGAATTTCCTTATCCTTCAGGCGATGGATTACATGTCGGACATGTACGTTCTTATGCTGCGTTAGATGCTTTAGCAAGAAAGAAAAGAATGGAAGGATATAATGTTTTATATCCGATGGGATGGGATGCTTTCGGTTTACCCACAGAAAATTATGCAATCAAAATGGGTGTACATCCGGAAAAAATTACTCAAAAGAATATTAATACCTTTCGTAAACAACTAAAATCACTCGGCCTTTCATTTGATTGGTCAAGAGAAATAAACACTACTGATCCAAAATATTATAAATGGACACAATGGATATTTTTGAAATTTTTCAATAGTTATTATGATAAGAAAGAAAAAAGGGCAAAACCAATAACAGAATTAAAAATACCTGAAAATTTAAAAGGAAAAGAAAGAAAAAAATTTATAGACAACCATCGTCTAGCTTACCAGGCAAAAATCCCGATTAATTGGTGTCCACATTGCAAGATTGGTTTAGCAAATGAAGAGGTTATTCAGGGAAAATGTGAAAGATGCGGAACGAGAGTTGAAAGACGAGAAATAAAACAATGGATGTTACGAATAACAGAATATGCTGACCGATTAATAGAAGATTTAGATAAAGTTAATTATCTAGAAAAAATTAAAAAGCAACAAATTAATTGGATTGGTAAATCTTACGGAACAGAAATTAATTTTCTAGTAAAACTAAAAAACAAAAATTTAGGAAATATTAAAGTTTTTACGACACGAATTGATACAATTTTCGGCGTGACTGCAATTGTTGTTGCCCCAGAACATTCGTTAGTTAAGAAATATTTAGCATTTGTAGAAAACCAAGAAGAAATTAATGAATATATTGAAAAAGCAAAGAGAAAAAGCGAGATGGAAAGAACAGAATTACTTAAAGAAAAAACCGGCGTTGAACTTAAGGGGATAAAAGCAATTAACCCTTTAAATAATAAAGAAATTCCGGTCTGGGTTGGTGATTACGTTATTGCTACTTATGGTGGGGGAGCAGTAATGGTTGTTCCGGCTCATGATCAGAGGGATTTTGAGTTTGCCCAAAAATATAATTTAGAAATAATTGAGGTTATCAAACCCCAAAAAAATCAAGAGGTAAAAAGGAATGTAAATGGTAAACTGCTTGAAGCATTTGAAAAAGATGGCATTTTGATTAATTCAGGTAAATTTAATGGGTTAAATTCAGAAGAAGCACGAAAAAAAATTACAGAACTATTAGAAAAACAAAAAATAGGAAAAAGAGCTATTAATTACAAATTACGTGATTGGGTTTTTTCTCGACAACATTATTGGGGAGAACCAATACCTTTAATTCATTGTCCAAAATGTGGAGTTGTTCCTGTACCTGAAAAAGATTTACCAGTTAAATTGCCTTATGTTAAAAAATACAAACCAACTGGAACAGGAGAATCACCTTTGGCAAACTGCTATAAATGGATAAATACCAAGTGTCCGATTTGTGGGGGACCAGCTAAACGAGAAACAGACACAATGCCAAATTGGGCTGGTTCTTCTTGGTATTTTATTCGTTATATTGATCCGAAAAATGACAAGAATTTTGCAGATATGAAAAAAATGAAATACTGGCTACCAGTTGATTTGTATAACGGTGGAATGGAACACACAACATTACATCTTTTATATTCCCGTTTTTGGTATAAGTTTCTATATGATCTTGGTTTAGTTCCAGGTCCTGAACCTTATGCCCGTCGTCATAGCCACGGTATAGTTTTAGCAGAAGACGGAAGAAAAATGAGTAAAAGTTTTGGAAATGTAATTAATCCTGATGAAATTGTAAAAAAATATGGAGCAGATACAATTAGAATGTATGAAATGTTCATGGGGCCTTTTGAAGAAACCGTTGCCTGGTCAACAAATGGTTTGATTGGTATTTGGAGGTTCTTAAATCGGGTTTGGAATTTATTTAATCAAATAGAAATAACTGAAAATAAAAATAAAAATTTAGAAATTATTACTCATCAAACAATTAAAAAAGTTAGTAGTGACTTAGAAAACTTTAAATT
>JAGGZP010000076.1 GCA_021161965.1 bacterium | reverse complement strand
TTTTTGTTTCCTTAAGTAATCTTAAAATTGCTTGATGAGTTGGAGAAATAAATTTTGTTTTTGGATGAAATCCATCAATGTCTTTTTCCGGTAAAATTTCTTGAATAATTTTATTTGTGTTAAAATGTTTTGGTAGAGGTAATTGAATAATAATTCCATTTATTTTTTTATTTTTGTTTAATTTGTTGATTAATTTTAACAATTTTTTTTGACTTGTTTTTATTGGAAGGATTATCTTTTTAAAATTTATCCCGATTTCTTTAGCCATTTTTTCTTTTAATTTAACATAAACAAGAGAGTTCGGATTTTTACCAACTAAAATAACAACTAAACCTGGTTTGTTTTTCATTCTTTTAATTTTTGTCATCAATGTTTTCTTAATTCTTTTGGCTATTTTTTTACCATTAAGTAGCATAAGTTTTCCACTTTACTGAAATTCAATATTCTGTATAATTATTTTAGATTAAAAAGGAGGAAAAAATGAGAAAAGTTGAGAAATTTTTAGAAGAGAAGGCTGAAATTATTGAAAAGATAATCGTGAGAATTCATTCGTTAACTAGCAGTATCAAACATTTTTTCAAAAAAGTTTGGTATATACCGATAATCATAATTCTCGGTATTCTGTTTACATTAGTCGTTGTCGTTACACCCACAAACTCGGTACCAACAAGCGATTTTAAAAACATATCTGAGATTAAAAGTTCTCCAGCTAATGTTAATTTTCCAAAGATAGAAAGGCCGGATACAATTGGTGATATTTGGATTACTGGTGTGATAGAAGATGATGATGCGATTAGCTTCTTGAAAATACTTGATGATATCGAGCATATGCCAAAAGTCAAAGTAATCAGAGTCTTTATTTATTCACCTGGCGGTAGTGTTGATGCATCTCTGGCAATCGCTGATGCAATTATAAATTCAAGAAAAAAGATCTTGACAATTTCTCTTGGTCAGGCGTTGTCTGGTGGTGCATATATTCTTTGTGCTGGCGATGTTAGGTATGCAACAGAGCATGGTTCAATAATGCTTCATGGGCCAGCTGCAGGGATGATGGGGGCATATAAAATCAAAGATTTAGAAAAGAGAATCAAGCAGTTAAAAAAAGACGAAGATAAGCTTTTTGATCTACTCTCTAAAAAAACCGGAAAATCTGTTGAGCAAATAAGAGAAGATCTAAAAAATGACAAATGGTTTACAACCGAAGAGGCAATAGAATACGGAATCGTTGATTCTATTTGGAAAAATTAAGGCGCTTTTAGCGCCTTTTATTTATAAAAAAGAGGAAATTTTTTTGTTAATTTTTTAACAATTTCTTTTGCCTGTTTTTTTATTTTGTTATTTTTCGGATTTAATAAGATTTTTGCAATGATTTCTCCGATTATTTTCATTTCTTTCTCTTTCATTCCTCGAGTAGTCAGTGCCGGTGTTCCTAATCTAATACCCGAGGGTTGATAGGGTGGATTCGGGTCATAGGGAATTGTATTTCTATTAACATAAATATTTGAATTTTCCAAGATTTCTTCTGCCTTTTTGCCATTTAAACCAATATTTCTTAAATCGAGTAAAATTAAGTGATTATCTGTTCCCCCGGTGATTACTTTCAGACCATATTCTTTTAATGTTTTTGTCAAAGTTTTTGCATTTATTATCACTTGTTTAATATATCTTTTAAACGATGCTTTTGAAGCTTCATAAAGACAGACAGCTAAAGCGGCAATTTTATTTTCATGAGGTCCCCCTTGAATACCTGGAAAAACCATTTTATTAATTTTTCCCGCATATTTATTTTTTGAAAAAATTATTGCTCCTCTTGGTCCTCGTAAAGTTTTATGGGTTGTGGTTGTTACAATATCACAATAAGGAAAAGGAGATTGGTGATAACCTGCAGCAACTAGTCCAGCAATATGAGAAATATCAGCTAATAAAATTGCTTTAACTTTTTTAGCAATTTTAGAGAAAGCAGCAAAATTTATTTTTCTTGGATAAGCAGTTGCACCACAAATAATTAATTTTGGTTTTTCTTTTTTTGCTAATTTTTCAATTTCTTTATAATTAAGTAGATTTGTTTTTTTATCAACACCATATTGGACTGTTTTAAAAATTTTTCCTGAAAGATTTACTTTATGTCCGTGAGTTAAGTGCCCTCCTTGAGATAAAGCCATTCCCATTATTTTATCTTTCGGCTTTAGTAAAGCAAAATAGACAGCTAAATTTGCCGGTGAACCAGAATAAGGTTGAACATTAACTTGCCAATTTTTCCACTGACTTTTAGGAAGAAAAAGTTTTTTTGCTCTTTTAATTGCTATTTTTTCAATTTTATCAATAAATTTATTTCCGCCATAATACCTTTTTTCCGGATATCCTTCAGCATATTTATTTTGACAAGGTGAACCAAGCGCTTTCAAAACTTCCAGCGAAGCAAAGTTTTCCGAAGCAATTAAAACTAAGCCATTTTTTTGGCGATTAGTTTCTTTTTTTATTAAATTAAATAATTCTTTATCTTTAATCATAAG
>JAGGZP010000006.1 GCA_021161965.1 bacterium | reverse complement strand
GTTCTATACTAATTCCTTTTTCTTTATCTATAATACCAAATTTAGGATTTTTTTCACTTACTGGTTGAAGGAAATATACAGAAGTTTGATTAAATTTTAATGCTTCTGTTTGTTTTTTCCAAGCGAGAAAAAATAAACATATTTGAGCCCCAGCCAAGAATGCTAAAAGAACCGTAAGCCAAATCAGTGCACGGCTATATTTACTTGAAGTTTCACGCAATTTTTTAATTTCATTCTTTAGACGTCTAGACATTTCTACATTAGCCTGAATAGAAAATCTATCCTTCCACCCGCCTAAATGTAAATTTGCTAATTCTTTGTCCGATATTTTCGTGATATCACTATCGGGACTAAATGGCATATTTCTGAAATTCTAATAAATTAAATTATATTAAAAATAATATAATCGTTCTACTATCTTTATTTAATAGCAGCCGCAAATTCCTTAAAAGAGCTTGTTTTGGGAGATAAGTCGTAAAATTGGTTTTGGTTTATTCTAATAAATTTCCATTTCTGACTAGTAAGACTTGAGACATCTTTACACCACTGCATTGCCCTTTTATCCTTATGCTCCACTTCCGGTCCTTTTAATCCTTTTGTTTCAATCAGGTAATAACCGCCTTTTGTTTTTAAAATAAAATCGGGATAATAATTTCTTAAAAGATTTTCTTCAGATTTGTACTCCAAAGAGAAACCCAATCTCGGCACTATTTTTGTAAAAGCATCTACATCATCCAATTTATCCAGCCATTTGGAAAAATCTACTTCCAGGTTACTATCACAGGGAACATAATTCAAAATACATTTGTCAGCAGGGTAAACTAACTTTGCCCAAACAAAAGGTTTAATATCCGAAACTCTTTTTACCCCCATCTTTTCGACCTCTTGTTTCTTGAAAGTAAGGTCTTTAAATTTTTCAACAAAAAGATTTACTAATTGAGTTTGGACCCAGAGAGAGCTCAAAGTATAAAGCACATCCGGATTATCTAGATCAACCTTTTTATTAAATAATTTTGTTCTCACGTATTCTTTAACCAACGGATAAAAATCAGCAAAAGATGAGGGCAACTTTAAATTTCTCCTTATAATATCTGCGTAATAAGCGATAACGCTCCCAGAATTCCTTGGAACAGGTAATCTCCATTTTCTTTCAATCATTTTAATATTTTTCACTGTATCCCTAGCTTCGTAAATAATTTTTCTTTTGGATTTTTCTAAGGATATTTCCAATGATGGTAATTTTTTAATTAACTTTTTATCCAAAACCGGCTCCTTTTTGACTATTCTTGGTGTCAAAATCGGAATTTCTATGTCCCTACTTTTCTTTTTATTATCAACAAAAATAGTGGGAAGAACAATTGGCTCTTTCACATCAAATTCTGGCAACTTAAGATTTTCTTCTTTCTCTAATATATCCACTAACCCCAAAAAGTTGTCATTCCCTATTACTTCTAAAGTATTAATACACTTACTTGGGTTAGGATTTAATTCAGGAAACATTTTTCTTAACCCTCTGCCTATAACTTGCTCTGGCAAAATATTCGTTGTTTTAGCCGTAGTATAACTTCTTAACCCTACTATAATGTTTACATTTCTAACATCCCATCCTTCATTTAACATCATTGTGCTAACTATTGCCATTTCTTTTGCTTCTAAAGAATCTATACTTTTGGCTTTTTCTCTTAACTCTGGTATTTCGGATTTTTTAACTTCTCCAGTGCTATCAGTATGAATTAAAAGAACTTTATCCCTTAAATCAGGTAGAGAATTTAAATAATTATAAATATCATCTGCCATTTTGTTGTTCTCGCATTGAACAAATAGAACAGGTTTTTTTGATAAGTTTTTTAATTGTTTTTTATACTCTCGCCATCTTTCAATACCGGCATTTAGCCAAACACTATATTGTTCTTTTGGGCTAACAGAAGCATAGCCTCTTGCTTTTTTTACTCGTCCTCGCAAAGGTAATTTTACAACGCCGGCAATAATTGCCTCTTTTAAAGTAAAATCACAAATAGTCCAGACAAAAATTTTACCTGTCCCTTTATATTTTGGGGTAGCTGAAAAATCCAACTCCATATTGATTCCTTTACCAAACTTTTTAGTCAAACCAGCATCAATATTAATCAATATTTTCTTCCACGCTTTATCTAAATCGTAAATATGGTGAGCCTCGTCTTTCAAAATCATTACATTAGGATAATTAATCAAAACATCTTTTATTCTGTCTTCTCGATGAATTTTACTTTTGCTAAATCTTTCAATGCCAAAAATTTTATCTAGTTGTTCTTCAGTTTTTTGTTTTTTTGTTTTTCTTTCTTCTAACTGCTGAATATTGGTTAAAAACAAAACATCTTTTGGTATAGCTCGCAACGGATCTTCTCTTAAAATAACTTTTAATCTAAAATCTTTCTTCCATTCGGTTGGAATAAATGGCCAATCTTTAAATATTTTTCCTTCGGCGAAGTCTCTTTTTAATCTTTCGTAAACAATCACATTAGGAGAAATTACCAAAAATTTAGAAGTATAATCGTCTTTATTTTCTCTCTTATAGTTGAAATAGGACCAAACGATACAAAGTGCCATTACAAAAGTTTTCCCTGTACCAGTTGCCATCTTAAAAGCATAGCGAGGATATTTATCAACTTTTGGATCATATTTAAAAGAACCTTCGCCAAAATCAGAAGCTAAATCAACAAACTTTCTCTTGCCCAAAACTTCGTAAATATAAATTAAGGTTTCAATCGCTTCTCTCTGGGCAAACCAAAATTGGAACCTCTCGCCTTGAACAATATGGTCTTCTTTAAACCAAAATTCTAATAATCTCCTTGTAGTTTTGGTAACATTTGGATAATTTTTATTTCGCCAGTCAAAAACCGCTTTTCTTAGGGCATTAACTAAAAATGCCCGACTTTTATCGCGCTGGGGCGGAGAAAGAATCTCCTGTGGTTCAAATTGAATAATATCTTCTATTTTCGTCTTCTTCATTTTATTTTTACCTTTATAATTTTACTTACGTCTCCGCCAAAAACATCAATCACTTTTACCATTATCTGATAATTGCCTGCCTTACTATAAGTATGAGTTGCCTTTTTATCTACTCTTGGTTCTTTTTTGGTCCTGTAATCTTGCCATTGATTATGAAAAGTATCACCCTGATAATTCCAATCAACTGCCCAGTAATCAATAAGGTCGATTGAATCTTTAATCTTTTCTGAAATTTCGGCTAATTCCGGAGTTGGTGGAAGTTGAAAATCGACAATGTTTAACTCAATATTTTTACCTTTTATCTTTGTCTTAATTTCCAAATAAGGAAGTTCCAAAAACTTTATGTTTTTAGATATTTCTTTTTCAACTATTTCATCTGGTATCTTAAAAAGATTTAAATCAAAACCAACTAAAGCAGAACTTAATTCGTTATAAGAAGGGATCTGGATTAACCTTAAATCAACTTTTTGCTTCTTGGCCAATGCTTTAGCTAGTTCGTTAACTCCATAACCCCATTCAAGCCCTAATACATCTAAAGTTTTAAAATTGTTCTTTTTGCACTCATCAATTACAATTTTAATTTCATCAATGGTAACCGGAGCAGATAAAGAACCAACGTGAACCGCTCTTTTTTCTTTCTCGCCTTGAATATAATTAAATCCAGTTAACGGCTTTGCTTGGTAAAGTTGCAAGATAAACTTAACAAACCCTTCTTCTTTAGCCTTCCACCCACCTATACTGTAATTACCAATGTTCAAAATTTCAAAAGGACGAGCCGGTTTACCATATTTTTTCTTTTTCTCACTTAATAAATCCTTTGAGTGGTGAATATCTAATAATCTTTTTCTGGTTACTTGAATAGCAAATTTAGACAAATCTGCCATTATCCATCTTCTCCCCAATTTTTCAGCAACTGCTCCAGTAGTGCCAGAGCCACAAAAGAAATCGGCAACAATATCACCAGGATTAGAAGAAGCAAGAATAATACGTTTTAAGAGTGCTTCGGGTTTTTGGGTCGCAAAATACCCTCCTTGAGACCTTTCTTCCGATGCAGAACCTTGTATGTAAGAAATTTCCCATACATCAGACATATTTACTCCTAAACTTCTTTCCGTTGTAGCCCTTAAAACTTTTTCGCCCGTTTCTTTTCTTGTAGATATTATTCTTTTTACACTCATCAATTACAATTTTAATTTCATCGATGGTAACCGGAGCACACAGAGAGCCAATATGAACTGCTCTTTTTTCTTTTTCGCCTTGAATATAGTTAAATCC
>JAGGZP010000082.1 GCA_021161965.1 bacterium | reverse complement strand
GATAATAAGTTATATGATTTAAAGAGACAAAGTTTAATCAACGAGAATCCATTTACTTTTTCAGTAAGTAGAGATAGTAAAGTAAAAATTAAAGCAAAGACAAAAGTTGAATTAGCATTAATAAAGACAAAAAATAAGAATTATTTTAAACCAATTATTATTTTGCCAAGAAATGTTAAAGTTGAACTGCGCGGGAGTAAAAAAATACTTAATCAAAGATTTGTTAAAACATCTTGGGATTACTTTAGCCATCCAGAAAGTAATTTAGTTATTGGTGAAGTAGTTACATTTCCGGGCAATTCTTCAAGTTATCCGCCTCATGGCCATTTGCAACCAGAAATATATCTTTATAAAATTGAACCAGAGCAGGGATATGGGTTAGCTAAAATTGGTGATAATGCTTTTGTTGTTAAAAATAATGATGCAATAAAAATTCTTGAAGGTGTTGATCATCCACAATATTCTGCTCCAGGTTATGTACTTTGGTATCTTTGGGTTGTAAGACATTTACCTAATAATCCTTATAAAGGTTTTAAATATGTTCGGGGACACAGATGGCTATTAAAGAAAAATGTTAAAATTTGGAAACCATCTAAAAAATAATTTTATGAAATTAACAACAGCACAACTTATAGTTCGCTATTTAATAAAAGAAAAAATACCTTATGTATTAGGTATTTTTGGACACGGAAATATTCAATTAGCAGAGGCTTTGAAAGAGCAAGAAAAAAGCATCAGATTTATTCAAGTGAAAAATGAACAGAATGGTGTTCATATTGCTATTGCTTATGCAAAAGTTACTGGTAGGCCCTTAGCAGTAACTTCTTCTATCGGACCAGGTACAACTAATATGGTGACTGGAGCAGCCGCTGCTTTTATTAATCGTTTACCTGTTCTTCTTCTCCCTGGTGATGCTTATGCTGAAAGAATTGGACCTTTACTTCAACAAATTGAAGGAAGAAATACGTCTGAGGAAATGGCTTCAGATAGCTTAAAGCCGGTTTCGCGTTATTGGTTTAGAGTTAACCGCCCAGAGCAATTAAGACAGGAATTACCAAAAGCATTTGAAGCGATGTTGAAACCGGGCGAACAAGGTCCAGCAACTATTTGTTTACCAATGGATATTCAGGCTGAATCATATGATTTTGATATTGATATAATTTTAAAAGAAAGAGATAGAGATTGGGAAAGAATTTCCCCCGATAGTCGAGCAATAGAACGAGCAGTTCAGGCAATAAAAAAGGCAAAAAGACCAATAATTATTGCTGGTGGGGGTGTAATTTATTCACAGGCCTGGGAAGAATTAATTAAATTAGCTGAACATATTGTTTCGCCAGTAATTCAGACGCATGCCGGCAATGGAACAATGCTTTTTAGTCATCCATTAAATATTTATACTGTTGGTCCGGATGGGACTTTGTGTGGCAATAATATCGCTGAAAAATCAGATTTAATAATTGGTGTTGGAACTAGATATACAGATTTTACAACAAGAAGTAAAACGTTATTTGGGAGAAATGCACAATTTATTAATATTAATACTTCTCCTTTTGATTTGGTAAAAGAGAGAGCTATTAAACTTTGGGGTGATGCAAAAATTACACTTGAATTACTATATAAAAAATTAAAAAATGAAAAATTTTATCGGAATGAATATTATAAAGAAATACAAAACGAAAGAAAAAAATGGATAAATATTTTAGAAAAAATTACCCACGAAGATACATACCCAATGACCCAAGCTAGAGTAATTGGTGTTTTAAACGATTTCAAAAAAGATGATGCAGTGGTTGTTTCTGCAGCCGGAAGTTTACCTGGTCATCTTCTGAGATTTTGGAAAAATACGGATCCAACTAGAAAAAGTTATCACGTAGAATATGGATATTCTACTATGGGTTATGAAATTCCTGGAGCGATTGGGGTAAAATTAGCTGAGCCACATCGCGATGTTTATGCTTTAATCGGTGATGCTAGTTTTTTAATGCAACCGCAAGAGATTGTTACTGCAGTTCAAGAGAAAATTCCAATTACTATATTAGTTATTGATAATGGAGGTGCACAAGTAATTAGAAATCTTCAAAAAATTTCTGGTCTTTCCGAATTTGGAAATGAATTTAAATTTAGAGACAAGAAAGGAAAACTTAATGGAAAATATTTAACAATAGATTTTGTAAAAATTGCTGAAGGAATGGGGGCAAAAGGATTTTTTGTTGATACGCCAGAAAAATTAAAAATAGCATTAGGTCGAGCCAGAAAAATAAAAGATAAACCAACTTTGATCCATATAAAGACAGAACCAGGAAGAAAATTCCCTCCGGGTTATAATAGTTGGTGGGATGTACCAATTCCTGAGGTTTCAAAAAGAAAAGCAGTTAAAGAAAGTTTTCGGAAATATCAAATAATAAAGAAAAAACAAGTGGTAAGATAGTATTATGAAAGAAAGAGAATTAGAACAAAAAGTTTACCAGATGATAAAAAGGAGTGTAATTTATCTCTCTCGCGATGTTAAAAAAGCTATATTTAAAGCATACCAAAATGAGAAAAGTAAATTAGGTAGATTGCAGTTAAAAAATATTATTGATAATATCAGGATAGCTGAAAAAAAGAAAATTCCAATTTGCCAAGATACTGGTGTACCAATATTTTTTGTAAAAGTTGGTAAAAAAGCAAAGCTTCCTCTTAATTTTGAAACAATTTTGAAAAGAGCTGTTAAACGTGCTTGTAAAGAAGTGCCATTGAGACCAAATGTGGTCAGTCCAATAGATAGAAAAAATACTAACACAGACACTGGTTATGGATTTCCTTGGATTCATTATGAAAGAATTCCTGGAAAAAAGATTAAAATTACTTTTTTACCGAAAGGTGGGGGAGCAGAAAATATGTCTGCTTTAGGAATGCTTAATCCAATTGATGGTCTAGAAGGGGTTAAAGATTTTATTATCAATAAAGTAAAAGAATTCGGGGGAAAACCTTGCTCACCTTATATTTTAGGTGTTGGTTTAGGAGGTTCTTCAGAAATTGCTTTGTATTTAGCAAAAAAAGCAACATTAAGGCCAATCGGGAAAAGAAATAAAAATCCTCGAGTTGCTAAATTGGAAAACGAGTTATTTAGAAAAATAAATAAACTCGGTATTGGTCCAATGGGATTAGGAGGAAATACAACTGTTCTTGGGGTAAATATTGAATTTGCTGGTGTTCATGTTGCTGTAAATTGTGTTGGTCTTAATTCTTTGTGTTGGGCAGCAAGAAAGTCGACATTAATAATTTGAATAATAAAATGATAAAAAAAATTAAAATTCCAACTAAAAGTATTCATAGTTTAAAGATTGGGGATATAGTTTATCTTACTGGCACTCTTTTTACAATGAGAGATAATGCTCATAGAAGAGCTTTAGAGTATTTAAAAAGAAACAAAAAATTACCTGTGAATTTAAAAGGACAAACAATTTGGCATTGTGGTCCAATAATTAAAAAAGTTAAAAATAAATACAAAGTAGTTGTTGCTGGTTCAACAACCAGTTACAGATTAAATAAAGTTACTCCAGTTGCTTTAGAAAAAATTGGTTATAAAATAGTTATTGGTAAAGGTGGAATGGATGTAGAAAAGGCAATGAAGAAAAATAAAGCGGTTTACTTAGCAACTGTCGGAGGAACTGCTGCCTGGTTAGGACAAAAAATAAAATCAGTAGAAAAAGTTTATTGGTTAGATTTGGGAATACC
>JAGGZP010000038.1 GCA_021161965.1 bacterium | reverse complement strand
TTAAAATTATTTAGTGATAAATGATTAGTTAGAAACGATTTTTCGGAGCAAATTTGGTGCGGGGTTCTCAAAAATCTAGAAAAATTTTCTGCGTTTTTCAAACTTGAAAATTTTTAGATTTTTGGAATTTGTTTGTATTTTGTGTCTTGGAATTTGGAATTTAATTAGAAATTAGGTTAATTAGGAATTCTAGCTATCCATTATTATTTATCGGTCGCATTGTTGGAAACAAAATTATTTCTTTAATATTATGAACATTGCATAAAATTGCCACCAAACGGTCAATACCAATTCCTTCGCCAGCTGTTGGTGGCAAACCATATTTTAATGCTTCAATAAAATCTTTATCATAACTTTGCGCTTCTTTGTCACCAAGTTCTTTTAATTTTTGCTGTTCTTTGAATCTTTCTTCCTGCTCCAGGGGATCATTTAATTCGGAAAAAGCATTACAAATCTCGATTCCTGAAACAATTAACTGAAATCTTTCAACATAATTTGGATTACCTTTTTTTCTTTTTGCTAAAGGCGAAAGTTCAATTGGATGATCAATTAAAAATGTTGGTTGGATAATTTTTGGCCTGACTAATTCTTTGTAAATTTCATCTAAAATTTTTCCTTTTCCCCAATTTGGGTCAATTTCTAGATTATATTTTTGACCTATCTCTAATAGTTGCTCTTTTGATTTTTCTTTTTCGATATCAATTTGAGCAAATTTTATCAAGGCATCACGAAAAGTTATTCTCGGATAAGGCACACTAAAATCAATTTCTTTACCTTGATAATTAATTTTCTTCTTTTTCTCTACATTTTCCAAAATAAACTGCATAAATTCTTCGGTCAATTTCATTAAATCTTTGTAATTAGCATAAGCTTGATAAAATTCTATCTGTGTAAACTCTGGATTGTGAGCAAAATCAATTCCTTCATTGCGAAAACAACGGGCAATTTCGTACACTTTTTCAAAACCGCCAATAATTAATCTTTTTAAATAAAGTTCTGGCGCAATTCTTAAATAAAGATCGATATCTAAAGCATTGTGATGGGTAACAAAGGGTCGGGCATTTGCTCCTCCAGGAATTGGCTGTAAAATCGGCGTTTCTACTTCAATAAAACCATGTTGGTCAAAAAATTCTCTAATTAATTTAATTATTAGACTTCTTTTTTTAAATATCTTTTTAACTTTAGGATTTGCGATTAAGTCAAGATACCTCTTCCGAAATCTCGTTTCGATATCTACCAAGCCATGCCATTTTTCTGGTAAGGGCAAAAGCGTTTTTGTTAATAAAACATATTCTTTAATTAAAAGTGTCTTCTCTCCTTTTTTTGTTTTGAATAACTCTCCTTTAACTTCTAAAAAATCACCAACATCAATTAAATTTTTAAATTTTTCGTAATCGTCTTTGCCAACAATATCTTGGCGAAAACAAATTTGGATTTTTCCCGTTCCATCTTCGATTTGAGCAAAACTAATTTTCCCATGACATCTAATCAATCTTAATCGGCCAACCAAACTAATATTTTTCTTATTTATCAACTTATCAAAATTATCCTTAACTTCCTGACAATAATGTGTGCGCAAAACATTAGTAGGATAAGGATCTATTTTTAATTTTCTAATTTTTTCCAGTCGTTTAATTCGATTTTGTTCTTCTTGAATCATAGATTTATTATATATCTAAAAAAATAAAAGACAAGAGACAACAATTGATTAGCAAGATTATTTTTGAAAAATTATTTATCAGATATCAAAAAAACCAGCCTTGGAGAGACTGGTTTGAACAATTAATTTATTTTTTCTTATGTAAACAGAACAAAACCGATCTCTCCTTTCGGAAAGATGGATTTAAATAATTTAGATTTATTTGTTCTATTTTGATTAATCATTGTTCTTGTTTACTACTAAAGTAGACGAGATATTATCTATTTTGTGACATAATTATTCTATATTTGTGATTCTAAATTTTATTTTTCCTTTTGGTGTCACAACTTCAACTAAATCACCTTCTTTCTTTCCCAATAAACTTTTACCCAACGGTGATTCATAAGATATTTTATTTTTTGATGGGTCTGTTTCTTGTGCGCCAACAAGTGTGTAAATATATTTTTTACCATTTGAACACAATTCAACCTTTGAACCAACCTGAATAATACCCTTTACTTTTTTTTCAATAACAACAGCGCCTCGAAGCAGATTTTCAAGTTCATTTATTCTCGCCTCAACTAAACCTTGCTCTTCCTTTGCCGCGCTATACTCAGCATTTTCTGAGAGATCGCCAAGCTCTTTAGCGTCAGCAATCCGTTGGGCAATTTCTTTCCTCTTTACATTTTTTAGATATTCAAGTTCTTCTTTAATTTTTTGAAAACCCTTTTTTGTAGTAAAATACTCTTGCATAAAATTATATTAACTAAAAAAGACCAAATAATTATGATCTGTTTAAATTATAAAAAATAATGAAAATTTGTCAATCAAGGCTTGTGGATAACTTAGGTAATTAATCCTTTAATATGTTTTAATCCAGTAGGAAGCAAAGGCCAAAGAATTTTGGCAATAGTAATTAAAAATTGCGCTACTGCCGAAGAACTTATTGTCCCACTTAATCCGCCTAAGGGAAATTTTGTTAAAAAAAACAAAACCAAGCCTAAAATTAACGCTCCCTCAAAAAATCCTAAAACCGCACCAGCTAAGCGGTTTATTGACTTTAAAAAAGGAATAAAGGTCAAAAAATTGAAGAAGCGATTTAAAAGTGTAAAAAACCAAGCGATTAAACGCCAAATAATTAAAAACAAAACAATAAAACATACTATCTTTGCTAAATTTTCATTTTCCCCAAACAAAAAAAGTAGTTTATTTGCTAAAAAAGCGTACCAACGAGTAGCTAAAAGTGTGCCAAAAATTAAACCGATAATTCCTCCAATTGCGTAAACTAAACCATACCAAAAATCAAACCAAATAAAGCCAAATAAGATTAATAACAAAATGAGGTCAAAAAAAGTCATATATTGTTTATATTAAACTTTTTAAAAAATTTAGCAAGAGTTATTCATTTAAAAGTCGCAATGCCTCAGCTAATTGAGGATCGCGATTATTTTCGTAATCACTCTCGGTCATTTCTATTTTTTTATCTGGTGTTATACCAACTTCATTTATCATTCGCTTTTTTGGGGTTAGCCAGTAAGCAGTTGTAATTTTAATTGCTGAACCATCACGCAGATTAATTAATTCCTGAACTGAACCTTTACCAAAAGTTTTTTCACCAACTAAAACCGCCTTTTTGTAGTCTTGTAATGCGCCAGCAACAATTTCTGCTGCTGAAGCAGAACCATGATTAATTAAAACTATCGTCTTAAAGTTACCAAGTTCATTATGGTTTCCTCCACGATACTCTTCCATATTACCTTTGGCATCTTTAGAAAAAACAACTATCTTTTCTCCAACCCAAAAACCAGCGATATCAACTGCTGTTTTTAAATAGCCGCCAGGGTTATCTCGCAAATCAAGAATTATTCCGCGGGGATTCTTTGCTAAAATTTTATTAACTGCGGCTAAAAAATCTCTGTCTGTAGAATCATTAAAATAAGAAAGTTTGATGTAGGCAATATTTCCTTTTTTTATTTCCCATTTTACACTCTGTATTTTTATTTTTGCCCGAACAATTTTAAAATCTCTTGCCTCTTCCCACCCTTTTCTTAAAATTTTTAAGGTAACAACTGTCCCTTTTTTACCTCGAATTAAACTTGCCGCCTGGTCTAATGTTAAAGAACTGGTATCAATATTATTAATTGCCTTAATCCAATCTCCAGATCTTATACCTGCTCTTTCAGCTGGTGTATCTGACAGCGGAGCAATAACTATTAAACGATTTTTTTTAATGCCAATTTCAATACCAACACCCTCAAAAGTTCCTTTTATCTCTGATCTAAATTTCTTAGATTCTTCCGGATTAAAAAATACAGAATAGGGATCGTTTAATCCAGAAATCATCCCTTTTAAAGAACCATAAAATAAATCTCTATTCGGAACAGGTTGCTTAACAAAACGACTTTTAGCTAGATGCCAAACTTGCCAAAACAAATTATAATCAATTGGTGGTTTAGAAAAATAGTTAATTGATCTACTAAAAGATAAAAAATCAAATAAATGACTAATAGAAAATCCAACTACTAAGGAGATAATTATTCCAATTGCAAAATAAATTTTTATTCTTTTGTTCATATTAAATTAATCCTCTCTTTATTTTTAAATGTTTATAAGCAAAATCAGTAGCAACCCTTCCTCGCGATGTACGATTTAAAAAGCCAATTTGAATCAAATAAGGTTCAAAAATTTCTTCTATTGTTTCAACATTTTCGCCTACAGCAAGAGCAATAGATTTCAAACCGACCGGACCTCCTCTAAACTTTTCAATAATTGCTCTTAAAATTTTCCTATCCATTTCGTTGAGACCAAGTTCATCTATGCCAAGTAAATCTAACGCTTTTTGTGCTATTATCCCATTAATAACATCTTCCCCTCGAACCTGAGCAAAATCACGTACTCTTTTTAGAAGACGGTTTGCTATTCGTGGAGTAAAACGCGAACTTTTAGCAATTATCTTTACTGCTTTTTTTGTAATTTTTATGCCCAGAATCTCCGCTGACCTTTTTATAATATTTTCGATATCGGGCAATTTATAAAAATTTAACTGAAAAACAATACCGAAACGATCTCTTAAAGGAGATGAAATAAGATTTGGTTTCGTTGTTGCTCCAATCAAAGTAAAAATAGGTAGGTCAAGACGCATTGTTTTTGCCGATGGTCCTTTGCCTAAAATAAGATCAATACCAAAATCTTCCATTGCCGGATAAAGAATTTCTTCAATTGACCGATTAAGTCGATGAATCTCGTCAATAAATAAAATGTCGCCATTTTCTAAGCTTGTTAAAATCGCCGCTAAATCACCGGCTCTTTCCAATGCTGGGCCTGATGTTACCTTAATATTTACCCCCATTTCATGAGCAATAATATTTGCCAATGTTGTTTTTCCTAAACCTGGTCCGCCATGAAGAAGAACATGTTCAATTGCCTCTTTTCTTTGTTTTGCTGCTTTAATAAAAATTTTCAGATTTTCTTTAACATTATTTTGGCCGATAAATTCTTTAAGCGAACGTGGTCGAAGAGTCTGGTCGAGGCGTAAATCTTCCTTTGACTCCTCGCGAGAAACTATACTATGATTTTTAAATTCCATATACAAATATTTTAACGCTTTTTTAAAAATAGACAAGAGCAATTTGACAAAATTATTTATTATTTTAAAATAAAATTAAATTATTTCATGGCTCTTTAAAAGAGCCATGAGAGGGG
>JAGGZP010000053.1 GCA_021161965.1 bacterium | reverse complement strand
TAAGAAGTCGGATTTCTTAAAATTTCTTCCTTAATTTTACACTTGGTAGGGGTCGCACCCCGGGGTAGGGGTCGCACCCCTACAGAAACTTAAGAAACTTAATAAGACGATAGTCAAAAATCCCGCGGTCGCGGGATTTTGAAACACTTTAATTTAGTAACATTTGTATAAGCAGGATTTGACAAATCTTTAATTTTGTGCTATTCTAATAGCACAAGATTAAAAAGGAGGTTTTAAGAACATGAAAAAGTTTTTAGTACTTTTCCTTGTTTTTTTCGGGTTTGTCGCTTTTGCCAGTACATCCAATTTAGAGAAAGCAAAACAAGAAGCAGTGAGTAAAAGAGAGAGAATTCTCGAGCAGCAAAAGCAGAAAATTGAGAATTTGACAACGGAAATTACCAAAGACGGTGTTGCTACTGGGAAAGAAATGAAAGCTCTTGTGGAAGAAATCGGAAGATTTAAAGAATTGAAAAGGAAATTTGATAAGGAACTTAGAATTTACGGCGTACAAACCGAAACTGTATTAAATGAGAATTATCACCAAATAAGAAAAAAATATCGGAAAGAGCATCTAACATGGTTGAGGGATAGTAATGATAAAGTTAAGTTAGCATTTGCTAACTTAACTGGAAAAGACGTTGAAGTGAGGGGTACAGTTTATTTTCCTCTTTTGATTTTTAGTCTTTTCTATATATTTTTTGGTTTATTATGCTTTGTGATGTCAGTAGTAGAAAGAGAAAAGATGGAGGTGGTGATATTTGTTGGTTTGGTTTTTATCGTATGCGGTTTAGTGTTTCTATTGGCATAAATGGGCGGAAAATCCGCCCATTTTATTTACATTGTATCTTTTTTTGTTATAATTTATTTTATGTTGACATGGATTGAAATAAATAAAAAAAATATTAAGGACAATTTAAAGCAAATCCGGAAAATTGTTGGCGAGAAGGTAAAAATAATGGCTGTGGTAAAATCAAATGCCTATGGGCATGGGATAATTGAAATAGCAAAAATAGCCTCAGAATCCGAGGCTGATTGGCTTGGGGTAATAAATTTAGATGAGGCAATAAAAATTCGAAAAAGTGGAATTAAAGCGCCGATATTTATTTTGTCTTATTGGGATGACGAAAATTTGAAAAGAATTAGAGATATTAGAAGTATAGATTTTCCAGTTTATAATTTAATTCAAGCTAAAACTTTATCAGATTTTGGGAAAAAAATTAAGAAAAAAGTAAATATTCACATTAAAATTGATACTGGCACTTCTCGGTTAGGAATAATGCCGGAACAAACAATTAATTTTGTAAAAAGAATTAAAAAGTTGCCAAATTTGAAAATTCGCGGTATTTTTTCTCATTTTGCTGCTTCGGAGACAAATATAAAATACACAAATTTACAAATAAAAAGGTTTCAAAATTTAATTAATAAATTAGAAAAAAATAATATAAATATACCAATCAAACATATTTCTTGTTCAGCGTCAACACTTATTAGTTTTAAAAGTCATTTTGATTTGGTGCGTATTGGTTTGATGATGTATGGTCTTTGGTCATCAGAAAAAACAAAAAAAACAGCGAGTAAAAAATATCCCTGGTTTAAATTGAAGCCAGCTCTTTCCTGGAAAACAAAAATTATTCAAGTGAAAGAAGTTTCTAAAAATACTCCAATTGGTTATGATTGTAGTTACAAGACAAAGAAAAGAACAAAATTAGCAATTTTGCCAGTTGGCTATAACGAAGGATACGACCGTCATTTGTCAAACATTGGTCAAGTATTAATTTGTGGGAAACGCTGTTTTATCCGGGGAAGAATATGTATGAATTTGACAATTGTTGATGTTACAAAATTGAAAGACGTTAAAGTAGGGGACGAGGTTGTTTTAATTGGCAAACAGGGAAAAGAATATATTTCTGCTGAAGAAATTGCTAAAAAAATAGGGACAATAAATTATGAAGTTGTTACTCGAATTAATCCATTAATTCCAAGAAAATATAAGTAATATTTATGTATACAGTTAAATTATCGCAATTTGAAGGACCATTAGATTTACTTCTTCATTTAATTGAAAAGGAAAAGCTTGATATTACTGAAATTTCTTTGGCCGAAGTAGCGGATAAATATTTGGCTTATATTGAAGAAGCGGAAGAAATTAGCCCTGATGAATTAGCTGACTTTTTAGTTGTTGCCGCAAGGCTACTTTTAATTAAATCAAGTTTTCTTATTCCCGGAGAGATCGAAAAAGAGGAGTATACTGATTTGGCCAATCAACTAAAAATATATCGTGAGTTTTTGCTTGCGAGTAAAAAAATTCAAAAAATATATAATCAAAAAAAATACGCCTTTTCGCGTAATAAATTCCCGATAGTAATTAAAACAAAATTTCCTGAAAATATAAAAATATCGCCAAATATTCTAAAAAAATATTTTGAAAGTTTGACAAACTTATTATTAAGCCAAATAAAATTAAGACAAGGTACAATTAAGAAAGTAATTTCACTTAAAGAAAAAATAAATCAGTTGTTAGAGAAAATTAAAAATTTGGAAAAAATTAAATTTAGCGAGTTAGTTGATAAGCCATTGAGAGAAGAAATAGTTATAACTTTTTTGGCGACGTTGGATTTAGTAAAAAAAAGAGTAATCCAAATTGAACAAAAATGCTTGTTTGGGGATATAATTATTAGGAAACTAAATTAATGTTGTATTAATAATTTCTGGAT
>JAGGZP010000071.1 GCA_021161965.1 bacterium | reverse complement strand
CAATGATCAATTTTCACCCCTCACTTAGTTCTTTGATATAAACTTTTAAAGATTGTTCATTTTTATATGGCACTATTTAGTGAGCCAAGTGAGGGGTGAAATTTTCAATGAATTTTCAATTTTCAATGATCAATTTCTCAATTTAAATAAATTAGGGGTTAAAAATTTTTTAGTTTTTAGTTTGTGTTTTTTATTTTTTATTTTTTATTTTTTATTTATAACGGGAGCCAGCTTCGTCAATTATTGACAAATTTTTAATTTGTGCTATTATAAAAGTAGAAAATGTTAGAAAGGAGGGAAAAATGAAAAGAAAAACATTCTGGTTGTTAATAGCGGCAGTGGTACTTTGTTATTTTGATGGGGTTATGACCTATTTTGGAACATCTTATGGCTGGTCTATTGAGATTAATCCAATCATTCGGATGTTCCATTTATCTCTAGGAACAGGTAATTGGCTTCTTCTACATGCTATTATTGGTTCAACACTCGGGTTAATTCTTTATAGTTTTAAAGAAAAATCTCGAAGAATAGTTGTATTTTGGTTTTGGTTAGAAACACTTATTGCTTTAAACCATTTAGTTGGTTTAGCAATGCATTTGGGAGGTAGAGCATGAGAGCATTAATTATAGTTTTAGGAATGCTTATTGTTGCTTTTGTTTTTCTCAGTCAGGCTTTATTTATTCTTCTTAGTCCAGGAATTAGATTTCAAACACCGGAGGAGGCCGTTGAGAATTATTGGTCTGCTATGAATGAAAATAATCGAATTAAAGCGGCAATTTCATTTAACGATGTTTTCTTTATTGCCACATACTATGTAGCAAAACAAACAGAACCTCTTTCAACAAAAGTTTCTGAACCATACTTTATTAAAAAAACAGTACTAAATGATACTTTAATCCACTTACAATATCAACTGGAATTAAAGAATAAAAAGAATAAAAAATTTATTAGTGGTGATTTAATGGTTTATACAGAGAGATACGGCTGGCGGATTCTTCGACCAATGATCAATCCACCCAAATAAGATAAACCGCTCTTGACCAAGTCTTGAGCGGTTTTTATTTCTGTGTTATATTAAATTAATATGAAAAGGAAAATAGCCAAAAATTGGCTAGTCAAAAAAATTAAAAAAACAAAAAGACGAAAAAATTCAATTCGGCAATTGTTTGGTTTTATTTTAATTTTGATTTTATTGTTAATAATTATTAGTTTCTTAAGCGTGGTTTGGATTAATAAAAATCTTCCGGACCCAAGTAAACTACTAGAAAGATCAATTTCTCAAAGTACAAAAATTTATGACCGCACTGGAAAAACTTTACTTTATGAAATTTTTACTAAAAAGCGTCGGACGATGGTTAAACTTTCGGATATTCCTCAAAATTTAATTTACGCAACAATTGTTATTGAAGATAAAGATTTTTATCATCATCCGGGGTTTAATTTAAAAAGTATTTTTCGAGCTTTAATTGTTGATGCACTTCACCTTGGGAAGGTTCAGGGTGGCTCGACAATTACTCAGCAGTTTATTAAGAATGCCTTATTGACTCGACAGAAAAGTTATATCAGAAAAATTAAAGAGTTGATATTAGCTTATCAAATTGAAAAGAGGTTTAGTAAAAATCAGATATTACAGATGTATTTTAATGAAATTCCTTATGGTTCAAATGCTTATGGAGTTGAAGCAGCTAGTCAAATTTATTTTGGAAAATCAGTCAAAGATTTAACCCTTGACGAATGCACTTTACTTGCTGCTTTACCAAAGGCGCCAACATATTATTCTCCTTACGGTAATCATCTAAAACAGTTAATTAAACGAAAGAACTATATTTTAGATTTAATGGTTGAAGAGGGTTATATTACTCCACAACAAGCAAAAGAAGCCAAGGCAACAGATACACTAAAAAAAATAGTGCCCCGTAGAGAAAATATTCTTGCTCCACATTTTGTTATGTATGTCAAAGAGAAATTAGTTGAAAAATACGGCCAGAGAATGGTTGAACAAGGAGGATTAAAAGTGATAACAACTTTAGATTTAGAGAAACAAAAAATAGCCGAAGAAGAAGTAAAGAAACAGGCTGAAAAAAACATGAAATATTTTAATGCTTCAAATGCTGCTCTTGTTGCTCTAGATGTAAAAACTGGACAAATTTTGGCAATGGTCGGCTCAAAAGATTATTTTGATAATTCAATTGACGGACAGGTTAATGTAACGATTCAGCCACGCCAACCGGGTTCGTCTTTTAAACCAATTGTTTATGCTGCAGCTTTTGAAAAAGGTTATACTCCAGAAACGATTCTTTTTGATGTTAAGACGAATTTTGGCCCTTCTGCTTCAGGCGAGGATTATATTCCTCAAAATTATGATAAAAAAGAAAGAGGACCAGTAACTGTTCGACAAGCTTTAGCTGGTTCGTTGAATATTCCTGGGGTAAAAATGTTGTATTTGACCGGAATAAATAATGTACTTGATTTGGCAGAAAAAATGGGTTATACCACTTTGAATGACCGAAGTAGATATGGTCTTTCTTTAGTTTTGGGTGGTGGCGAGGTTAAACTTCTAGAGCACACTGCTGCTTTTAGTATTTTTGCTCGCGAAGGGAAGAAAATACCAACAACAGCAATATTAGAAGTCCGTGATTCGGAAAATAGTATTTTAGAAAAATATAATCAAGAGGATATATATTCGGAAGAGGTTATTCCGGAAGAGATTGCTCGTGAAATAACTGATATACTTTCAGATAATAAGGCTCGCGCATTTATGTTTGGTACAAAATCTCCTTTATATTTAGGTGATCGCCCGGCGGCAGCAAAAACTGGGACAACAAATAATTGGCGAGACGCTTGGACAATTGGCTACACACCGAGCTTGGTTTGTGGGGTTTGGGTAGGGAACAATGATAACACTGAAATGAAAGAAGGAGCAAGTGGAGTGACAGTTGCTGCACCAATTTGGCATAATTTTATGATGAGAGCATTGGTTGATGTACCAATTGAGAATTTTACACCACCCAATCCAATTAATGTTCAAAAAGCAATTTTACGGGGCGAAATACCGGGGACTTTAAAAGTAAAAATTGACAAGGCTTCGGGGAAATTAGCAACTAATTTAACGCCGTCAAGTTATATTATTGAAAAAACATACAAAGTTTATCATAGCATCCTTTATTTTGTCGACAAGGATAATCCTCGCGGACCAGTACCAAGAGATCCAAATATCGATCCTCAATTTGAGCGTTGGGAACAAGGGATTAAAGATTGGATGAGAAAAAACAATATTGAGCAAGAGAAACCACCAACCGAATACGATGATTTACATACATTAGCTAATAAACCAAAAATCGAAATTATCTCGCCAAAAAATAATGAAATAGTTAGTGATCGAATTTTAAATGTAAAAGTTCTTGCACAAGCACCACGAGGTATAAAAAAAATAGATTGTTTTATCGATAATAAAGTTGCTGACTCCGTTTATCAGGCTTCTGAATGTAAAATTAATTTAACTGGTCTAGGATATGGAATGCATAAAATAAAAGCAGTTGCTTATGATGATATCGATAATAGTAATTATAGCGAAATTACAGTCTCTCTTAGCAATATTTATACTCCAACAATTATTTGGCTTTCACCAAAAAATAATCAGATTGTTAAGCAAGACAATTTTCCTTTAACTTTAAGCATTCTAACACCGGCAATGGCATTTAAGAATATTAAGTATTATTTGTTTAATTTAAATTCTCAAGAAGTAATAACCCTTGGTGAGGTTAAAAATCCAAAAAAGAGTGGTCGGTTTAATCTTGTTTGGCCGAAAGCTTTATCAGGACAATACCAAATTTGGGTTGAAGCAAATAATAGAGACAACCAAAGCATTATTAGTGAAAAAATAAATTTGACAGTCTATTAAATCTTGACTTTTTTTAATAATATTTTAAATTGATATTATGACAAAAATGCTAAATCTAATAGAAATTGTTGTTTCACTACTTTTAATTACCGCAATATTGTTACAGGCACGAGGTGGTGGACTTGGTTCTCTTTTTGGTGGCGGCGGAGAATTTTATCAAACAAAACGTGGTGCTGAGAAAGGAATTTTTGTTGCGACAATAATATTAGCAGTTTTATTTGTCGTAACGGGAATTATTCGTCTGATAATTGCAAAGTAATGTTTTTTAATTTTCGAAAAATTTGGAAAAATTCTTTTAATGCCAAGAAGGCGTTTTCTTTTTATTCAAATTTGAAGCCGGTTATTTTAAATCAAGATATTTTCCATATAAAAAAAATAAAATTACCAAAATTAAAACAAATTAGATATTTGTTTCGTTTTTTAACCAAGAAAGAAAAAATAATCGTTTATATTTTATTATTTATTGGATTAATGTCTTTGTTTTCTTTTATTTTTCGAATAAATCGAACAGCAACTATTTATTTACCATCTTTCGGGGGACAATATATTGAGGGAATTGTTGGGCAACCAAAGTTAATTAATCCCTTATTTGCTTCTAAAAATGATACTGACTTAGATATTGTTCGTTTAGTGTATTCTGGGCTTTTTAGGTATGATAAAGATTTAAATATTGTCCCAGATTTAGTTGACCATTATACAGCTAATGAAGAAAAAACACACTATTATTTTTATTTAAAGAAAAACATTTTTTGGCACGATGGAGAAAGGTTTACTAGCGATGATATAATTTTTACATTTGCAAAAATTAAGGAATATGGACTAAATGATTATTTTAAAGATGTTAATTTTAAAAAGATAGATAATTTTCAAATAGAAGCTATACTTTTAGGACCGAAAAAAAATTTTTTAAATCGTCTGACTGTTGGTATTTTACCCAAACATATTTGGGAGAATGTACCCCGAGATAAAATGTTAAAGAGTGTTTATAATCTAAAGCCTATCGGCACTGGACCGTTTATCTTTGAGTCATTTATTCGGGATAAAACAGGAAAGATTTATTCTTATACATTGAAAAGAAACGAAAGATTTTATTTTCATCCTCCTTATATTTCAAAAATTATTTTTAAATTTTTTGATAACTTTGATGATGAATTATCTGCTCTTCAAACAGGACAAATTGATGGTTTGAAATATGTGCCTTTGTCTTCGAGAGATATACTGTCTAATTTTAAACACCTTCGAGGTTATAAATTAAAATTACCACAATTTACAGCGTTATTTTTGAATTTGAATGATAAGATTTTACAATCAAAAACCATCAGAAAAGTTCTGGCTTATGCTACACCGAAGAAAAAAATTGTTGGTATCTTGAACGGGAACGGAAAAATAATCTCTTGTCCGGTTGTTTCCGACATTTCTTTAAAACAATCGGTTGACGAGAAATATCAATATAATCAAGAAAAAGCAAAAAAAATATTAGAAAATGCTGGTTGGAACAAGAACGAAAATGGCTATTTTGAAAAAGATGGAAATTTATTGGAAGTTAAAATTAGTACTGTTAATCAGGATACACTTAAAAAGGTTGGGGAATTGATTCAGGAAAGTTGGCAGAATGTTGGCATAAAGACAAGTTTGGCTATTTATCCTCTGGATATTTTTAATGATGAAGTTGTAAAAATGAGAAAATATCAGGTTTTGCTTTGTGGTATTATAAAAAATTTTAATTCTGATTTAAATTATGCTCTTTGGCACTCGTCTCAAATAAAAGGAGGAGGTATAAATCTAAGTAAT
>JAGGZP010000020.1 GCA_021161965.1 bacterium | reverse complement strand
CAATGATCAATTTTCACCCCTCACTTAGTTCTTTGATATAAACTTTTAAAGATTGTTCATTTTTATATGGCACTATTTAGTGAGCCAAGTGAGGGGTGAAATTTTCAATGAATTTTCAATTTTCAATTTCCAATCAACTATTAGGTTCAAGCTGATTTCTACTTAGAGTAAACTAAGTAACCAATCAACTAATCAACTATCTTTTTTACCCCAGCACCTAAATTTGCAAAATGACAGGGAGGCAGCACATCACCGCTAAAGCGACAAGCCTATTCGGGCACAGTGCTGCAACGTTAAAATTATTTAGTGATAAATGATTAGTTAGAAACGATTTTTCGGAGCAAATTTGGTGCGGGGTTCTCAAAAATCTAGAAAAATTTTCTGCGTTTTTTAAACTTGAAAATTTTTAGATTTTTGGAATTTTTAGTTTGTGTTTTTTATTTTTTATATTTTATATTTTATTTTTCCCGTCCGTGTTTGTCCGTGGTTCTTTATGTCCGTGTCTGTCCGTGGTTAATCAGTATTCTCTCTTTTCCTGGTATCTTTGAGGAATTGTTTGTTGGACTTTGACACGATAGGCGCCAAAGCGCTCCTTGTAAGATTGAAGTTCTATTACTATGGTGACAGATGGATTACGATAAGAAGTTGCTCCGGAAGAAAATGGATTGGAATCAGGTTGAATATAAAAATCAAGGCGCGAAATACTTACATCGCTTGTCGAAACAGGATGAAAATCGCTGTCAGTACAAGTGCCGGATTGAGTGCACTTTTCAAGACGACAGGGATTATCTTTTGTGCAGGTAGTTGGATTTCTTCGATACTGGATTCTATTATTTGATGAATCAATTAATATAAGTGTTGAAGTTGGCTGTGGAATTGGGTCAGTATAAGAAGAATAATCTATTTGATATTCGCGAATATCTTTTGCCATTGTTTCTAAAACAAATTGAGCATCTTGTTGAAGTTTTGTTGTCGCGGTAATTTTTTCTTGTGAACCAATACTGTAAATATAAATTGCCGCTACAGTAGTAATTGCCACAACAATAATTGCCATTGAAACAATCATCTCAATTAAGGTAAAGGAGTGGTTGATATTTTTAATCTCTAGTTTTTTCATAAAACAAATCTTATAGGTCTTATAAGTCTTATAGGTCCTATAGGTCCTATTATGCCGTGTTATTACCGCCAGTTGGTTAATCTTTCTTCTAATTTAACAATGTGTGATCCGCCATGACCTGTCCAATATACTTCAACAATAATTTTTTTCTCTGATGTATTGTCACCATCAGAAATAGTAACTAATCGGCGGTATGGTGTAGAACTATTCCCAGAAGAATTATGAGTATAAAGATTGTCCGAAGTCAAATAAAGCCGACAATTATCGCAAGAAGAAATTACTGAATTATCAGCAGGAATTGTTGTTGTTGAGTTATAGTTAACAATGTAGGAACCATTATCTAGGCCGTACGGCCAGTAATTATTCGGATCAAGCCAATTACTATCACGAATATTACGAATTACTTCAGCGCCTTCACGAACTAAAGCAATTGCTGTTATTCTTTCAGAACCTTTTCCACCAATTGTCAAATTAGAAAAAGCCAAAGCTAAAATAGCGGCCAATGCCATCGCGATTATACCAATAGCCACCAATGTTTCGATTAATGTTTGTGAGCTTGATCGATTACTAATCATTGATAATTGATAACTACTATAGAATTAAAGTGAAGAAACTATGTCGATGCGACCAGAAGAAGCATCGACCCTAATGTAAAGATAGCGATTACTCTCTGTTTGGTGGATGGTAACAGTTGAGATTCCCGAAGCTGGTGATCCATCGGTATAAATTGTTGCGTCTGGTGGAACAAAAACAGTGCTTGTTGCTGAAGAACTAATTTCAATTGTTGAGGGCGTGGTAAAATTTTGAATCACTTTATCGCCTGAATCATAAGCATAAGTTGAAGTTGCTGATGTATCAGCAAATAATTTGTAAGAATGTAAATTGCCAACATAAACACCATAACCTCTATCCGGACGACTACCAGAAACCGACTCACCAGTTAAAGCCATATTTTGCGCTTGTTTAAAAACACCGGCAATTTTTTGTGTCTCAGTTAATAAATTAGAAATTCTTTCCCCAGTGTGATAATTAGCAATAAATAAACCAGCAAAAAAAGCAATAAGGGAAATAACAACAATTAATTCAATTAAAGTGAAAGAAGACACGGACGAACACGGACGAGGGGGAACCACGGACGGACACCGACGGGAGGAAGACATGGACGGACACCGACAAGTGGAAAACTGTGAATTATTTTTAAAAATTTTGAACATAGGATATTAATATAATTTTGAAAGATAAAAATTAATAATTTTTTGGCCGTAAAACAACGCAATAATTGTTCCAACAGCTAAAAATGGACCAAGGGCAATTCTGCTTTCCCATTTTTTCTTTCGAGATAAAACCAAAAGTAAACCAACAACCGCTCCAACAATATAAGCCACAATAATTCCGACTAAAATATTTGGCCAAGACAAAGATGCTCCCATCAAAAGACCAATTGATAAATCGCCCAAACCAATCCCCTTCCCTTTTGTAATCAAATACTGAATACCGAAAAATGATACGCTCACACCAATTGCTAAAAGTAATTTTGTTAGCGGCACCTTGAGAATCAAATTTAAAATAAAAACAATTATTGCTGCCGGTATAATTATCGCATTCTCAACTAAAAGATACCTCAAATCGTAAACAAAAATAAAAATAAAAGCAAAAATAATTAGCCAGTCACGAAGTAAAATCAACAAATTGTTACTTATTGACAAATAACACCCTCGATAAAAAAATGCTGCGACAAAAAGAATGCCAGTAATCAATTCAACCAAAGGATATTGCCAAGAAATTTTTTGATGGCAGTAGCGACAACGTCCACGAAGGATGATAAAAGAAAGTAAAGGGATATTATCATACCAAGCAATTTGATGACCGCACTTTGGACAAACAGATCGACCAAATAAGGACTGATGATGATAAAGACGATAAATTATGCAGTTTAAAAAACTACCAACGGCTAAACCAAAAACGAAACTAAAGAATATGTCGATACTTTTTAATAACATATTTTTATTATAACATAATTAATTCAATAAATCCAAAGTATAAAAATCCGCAAGATTTATAAGTTTCATTCAACATAAAATTTAATAAGATTTAATCTTTAGCTAAAGTTAATCCCCAAACCTTATTCACCCCACTTTCTTTCAAAACCTTAGCCGCCTCATTTAATGTTGCGCCTGTTGTAAAAACATCATCAACCAAAATAATATTTTTATTCAAAAGTCCAATTTTATTTTTTACTTTAAAAGCGTTAAGAACATTTTTACTTCTTTGTCCCTTTGTAAGTTCCGTTTGCGACCTTGTCGGTTTTGTTCTTTTTAATAAATCTTTTTCGATTGGCCAATTAAAATAATTTGCTATTTCGTCGGCTAAAACTTCCGACTGGTTAAACCCACGATTTTTTTGTTTTAAAAAAAACAATGGAATTGGAATCAAAATAAAATTATTTTTAGCAAAAAAATTTTTTAACCCGGAATTTTCAATAAACTTTATCATTAACCTTGCTAGGGGTTTACCTAAATTTTTAATTGAGTTATACTTAAATTGTTTGATTGCTTTGTTAATTGTTTCATTTTTATAACTTGTAGCATAAACTAAACCATCAAGACTTGTTTTTCTTCGACAAATTTGGTGTGTTTGACCATAAAGTGACGGTTTGCCACAGACCGGACAGGTAAATTTGTCAACAAAAGGAATTTTCTCTAAACAATCAGGACACAAAAAATAACCCTCTTTTCCACAAGAAAGACATTCGATCGGAAAAAGTAAATCGAGAAATAAATTTTTAATCTTTTTTATCTTGTTAAACATTTTACTCTTTGTTATAATTTTCTTGTAAAAGTATTAGTTAAAATCTACACGCTTAAATCTCTATTTACTATTTACTATACTATTTTTATTTACTATACTAATTTTATGGGTTTATTTAGAAAAAAACAAGGTTATTTAGGTGTTGATTTAGGAAGTACGAGTATAAAGTTAGTTGAATTAAAAAATGAAAGAGGAATACCAACTCTTCAAACTTATGGTTATGCCGAAAGAGCAATGGGAGATATTGTTCGGGGAAATCCAGAAGAAGTTCAAAAAAAAGCAGCTGACTTACTTAAAAAATTATATAAAAAAACTGGGGCAAAAAGCTATCAGGTGGTTACTGCTTTACCAAATTTTGCTGTGTTTAACTCTGTTATAACTTTGCCGGTAATGTCAAAAAAAGATTTGGCTTCAGCAGTTAAATGGGAGGCAAAAAAATTTATCCCATTGCCACTAGAAAAAGTTGTTCTCGATTGGAAAATTATCGAAGAAATTAAACAGAAAAAAAGTGCTGTTATACTTCCTCAAAAAACACCCCAACTAGAAAATAGAAATAATCAAAAGGATCCACCAAAAAGAATCTATAAAATTTTATTAACTGCAGCATCACGCGAGTTAATAAAAAGATATGTTAATATATTTAGTCTAGCTGATCTCCAGCTTGTTTCTTTAGAAACAGAAGCATTTGCTTTATCTCGTGCCTTAGTTGGAAAAGAAGAAACAACAACAATGATTATTGATAGTAGCGCTGTTTCAACAGATATAATGATAATTGAAAAAGGTGTGCCTGTTTTAAATCGCAGTATTGATGTTGGCGGAGTAAATTTAACAAAAACAATCGCCGAGCATCTTAATATCGATTTTAAAAAGGCAGAACAAATTAAAAGAGATATTGGCCTAAGTAAAACATCAAAAATTCCAGAAATCATCATTAAAGAGTTTCGGCCGATAGTCGAAGAAATAAATTATTCATTAAACGCCTATCAAACACAAACAGGGAAAATGGTTGAAAAAGTAATTCTTTCTGGCGGTTCGGCTTATTTACCTAACTTAACTAGCTATATTTCTAACATAGTAAAAACCAAAGTATTTATTGGTAATCCTTGGGCAAGAATTGCTTACCCAATAGACCTTAAACCAGCGCTTGAAGAAATTGCTCCACGTTTTGCCGTTGCGATTGGTTTAGCTTTAAGAGAAATGTAATAAACGCCTGTTTACCGGCAGACAATTTTCAATGATCAATGAGTAAAAAATAAAAAATAAAATATAAAAAATAAAAAACACAAACCAAAAACGAAAAAATTTTTAACTTCTAGTTTATTTAAATTGAGAAATTAATCATTGAAAATTGAAAATTGAAAATTTGAAAGGGCGCCTTACGGGCTCGATAAATTTTAATAAATAGTGGTTATCCCAGCACCTAAATTTGCAAAATAACAGGGAGGCAGCACATCACCGCTAAAGCGACAAGCCTATTCGGGCACAGTGCTGCAACGTTAAAATTATTAGTGATAAATAATTAATTAGAAACATTTTTCGTGGCAAATTTGGTGCGGGATAGTCAAAATTATACAAAAAATTTATTCGCTTACGCTCTAAATTTTTTAATAATTTTGGTAAATTTTGGTATATGGTTAATTTACTTCCCGAAGAAATGCAGGGAAAAGAAAAAAAACAAAAAGAGGTGAAAGAAAATATCCCAATAAAAATAAAAATTTCTGAAGAAAGAAAGCAGAAGGATTTCGAATTAGAAGAAAACAAAGAGACGAAAACAAAAAAAATGGAGATAAACGCAAAAAAGATTCTGCCGAAAAAAAAATTTGAACCTTCAGGACTAGAAGTTAGCTTAATGAAAGAAAAAGGCCCAGTACCAAAAAGATTGATTAAAGAAAAAATACTAACACTATTTGTTTATCTCTTAATTTTTATTCTAATAATTCTCTCAATTCGTTTTTACTCAAATTGGCGTTATAAAACACTCAAAACAGAGATTAATAATTATCAGAAAAAGATTTCTTCTCTCGATAAAGAGATAAAAATTTATTTACCAATAGAAAATCGCGTTATTTCTTTAGAAAAAAAAGTAAAAAGAATTGATAATATACTTAATCAACACATTTATTGGACAAAATTCTTTTCCCTTTTGGAATATTATACTATCCCTGACATCTATTACGGAGATTTTTCAGCGGATACCTCGGGAAAAATTACTCTTTTAGCTACGGCAAAAAATTTAAGCGCTATTGCTCATCAATGGCTTGCTTTTTCCAGTGCTAAAAATTTCGTCAAAAGCGTAGATATTTCTGATATTACCTTTAATAAAACTGGAGGAATAAATTTTAAAATTAAATTAATACTAATTCCAGGAGTGTTTTATAAATAAACAATTTATGAAACTAAGTTTTGGCACAATTTTTGTTCGCTATTTTTGGTTGTTTGTTTTAATTCTTGCTCTTATTGTTTTTGGTTTAGGATATTTATATTTACTAAAACCGAATTGGGAAATCCTAAAACCGGGCGGCAGTTTTGATATTAGTACTTATAAACGAATTATCTCAGCACAGAAAAGATATTTAGCAAAACTAAAAGATTTAGATAAAAATTTTGAAAAACTTGACCAAAATAAAATCAAAAAGTTAGAGAGCGTAATTTCTACACAACCAGATTTAGCTGGCTTAATGCTAGCTATAGATAGGGCAAGAAAAATTTCCGGTTTAACAATTACAAATATATCCTTTAAAATCGAGAAAGGGGTAATTAAAACAAATGTTGACTTGGCAAAAGGAAATTACGAAGATTTCAAAATATTTCTAAAAAATATTGAAGATGATGCAAGAATTATGGATATTAAAAATTTGAATATGTCTGTAAAAAATGGTAAATATAGTCTTGTAATTGATAGCTACTATCAAGAATAATATACGAGAGAAATTCCTAATTAACCTAATTTCTAAT
>JAGGZP010000081.1 GCA_021161965.1 bacterium | reverse complement strand
TTTATTAATTACTGAAGAACCGAATAAGTGGTTAAAATGGGCAAGAAGATTAACTCAAAAATATGGATATTAAATTAATTCGGCAAAATCCTGATAAATTTAAAGAAGGTTGTCAGAAAAAAAATATCAATATTGATATTGATAAACTTTTAGAATTGGACAAAAAAAGAAGAGAAAAACTTAGAAATTTAGAGGAAATAAGAGCAAAGAAAAATTTAGCTAATAAACAAATCAGAAAAGCATCGGTTGATGAAAAAGAAAAAATAATTTCAAAAATGCGTGAGGTTGATAAAAAATTCGAGCTAATAAAAGAAGAATTTAATAAAATCGAAAAAGAATTTAATAGTTTACTTCTGAAAGTACCAATGCCACCAGCACCGGATGTACCTGAAGGAAAAACTGACAAAGATAATATCGAAATTAAAAAATGGGGGCAAATACCAAAATTTGATTTTCAGCCTAAAGATTATTTGACACTGATGAAAAATTTAGATTTGGTTGATTTAGAAAGAGGAGCAAAGATTGGTGGTTTTCGCCAATATGTTCTTAAAAATGAGGCAGTTTTATTAGAGCAAGCAATTCTTAAATTTTCTTTAGATTTATTGATTAAAAAAGGTTTTATTCCAATGCGGCCGACTGTTATTGTTCGCGGTTATGCTTTAGTTGGGACAGGAATGTTTCCTTTTGGTCGCGAAGAAACATATCAGGTTGATAAAGATTTGTTTCTCTCTGGCACTACAGAAGTACCTTTAATGGCCTATCATAGTAATGAAATTTTTAAAGAAAATGAATTGCCAAAACTTTACGTTGGGATATCTTCCGCTTTTAGAAAAGAGGCTGGGAGTTATGGAAAAGATACAAAAGGGCTTTATCGTGTTCATGAATTTTTACAAACAGAACAAATTGTTATTTGTAAAAATGATTTAAATGAATCAATAAAATGGCATGAAAGACTTTTAAAAAATTCTGAAGAAATAATGCAAGCTTTGAAAATACCTTATCGGGTGGTAAATTGTTGTGCTGGTGATTTGGCTCAGGGACAAGTTAAGCGTTACGATATTGAGGCCTGGGTACCTTCAGAAAATAGATATCGCGAAACACATTCTGATTCCTATTTATTGGATTTTCAGACAAGGAGATTGAATATTCGTTACAGAGAGAAATCAGGAGAAATTAAATTTGCTCATTCATTAAATAATACTGGGATTGCTAGTCCTCGAATTTTGATTTCCCTTATTGAAAATTATCAACAAAAAGATGGTTCAATATTAATTCCGAAAGTTTTACAAAAGTATATTGATAAAAAAATAATTAGAAAAAGATAAAGTGGACTTTTGTTCGCTTACACTTTGATTTATTTTTTCACATTTTTAGTCTTGATAAGAAAGATATTTTCCCCCTCTTAATAATATTTGAAATAAAAATAATACATTTTTGTTTTTGTATATTTTATGCTTTATATTGTTTCTACACCAATTGGTAATTTAAATGATATTTCTCAACGAGCAATTAAGGTTTTAAAAGAAGTTGATTTAATTCTTTGTGAAGATACACGAAGAACAAAAAAACTTCTTAATTTTTATAAGATAAAAACCCCAACTTTAAGTTATCATCAACATTCAAAATTAAAGAAAATCAAAAAAATTTTTGATTTACTAAAACAAGGGAAAAACCTAGCTCTTGTTTCTGATGCTGGTACCCCTGGAATTTCTGATCCAGGAAATGAATTAATTGCGCAGCTATTGGAAAAGAATAAAAAAATAAAAATTTCTCCAATCCCTGGACCTTCAGCGATAATTACTGCTTTAAGTGTCTCTGGATTTGAAACAAATAAATTTCTTTTTCTTGGCTTTTTACCAAAAAAGAAAAAAAGAAAGAAAATTATTAGCGAAATAATTAATTCACCATATCCAGTTGTTTTTTATGAATCTCCTTATAGATTGTTAAAAACGTTAAATGAATTGAAATCAGCTGGTATAGGAGAGTCACAGAAATTGGTGGTTTGCCGCGAATTAACAAAAAAATTTGAAACAATTTATCGTGGAAGAATTTCGGAAGTAATCGAATTACTGAAAAATAACAAAGATAATTTAAAAGGTGAATTTACAATAGTTATTGATAAAAAATAAAATATGGAAGATATAATTAATGAAATAAAATCAAGAATTGATATCGTCGACCTTATTTCCGAATATATTAAACTTAAACCAGCTGGAAAAAATTTTAAAGCACTTTGTCCTTTTCATAAAGAAAAAACACCATCTTTTTTTGTTTCTCCAGAAAGACAGATATTTCATTGTTTTGGTTGCGGAGCCGGGGGTGATATTTTTTCTTTTATAATGAAAATCGAGAATATTGATTTTCCCGAAGCTTTAAGAATTTTAGCTAAAAAAGCGGGCGTAGAAGTTAAAAAAACGGATTATCATTTGAAAAGTCAAAAAACAAAGATTTTAGATATTTTGAATTTGGCTACTAAATTTTATCACAAAATTCTTTTAGATTCACCCGGCGCGAAAATAGCACGAGAATATTTAAAAAAAAGAGGGGTAACAAAAGAATCAATTAAAAATTTTCAATTGGGTTTTATTCCGAATAAATGGGATGCATTGCTGAAATTTTTAGTCAAAAGAGGATATAAAGAAAAAGATATTGAAACTGCTGGATTGATTATTCAAAAAGAAAATGGTAAATATTTTGATCGTTTCCGCAATCGTATAATGTTTCCTATCGCCGATGTTTATGGGCAAGTTGTTGGTTTTACAGCGCGGATTTTTCCTAATGAAAAAAAAGAAATAGCCAAATACATTAACACGCCAGAGACAATTGTTTATAATAAAAGCAAAATACTTTATGCTTTAGATAAAGCAAAAAAAGAAATAAGAAAACAAGATTTTGTGATATTGGTTGAAGGGAATATGGATGCAATTACCTGTCATCAGTTCGGCTTTAAAAATGTTGTTGCTTCTTCTGGTACCGCTTTAACAATTCAGCAAATTAAATTGCTAAAAAGATTTACTAATAATTTATACTTGTGTTTTGATATGGATATTGCTGGGCAAACAGCGGCTCAAAGAGGAATAGATTTAGCTCTCCAAGAAGAAATGAATATCAAAGTAATGCAATTACCAAAAGGTAAAGATCCTGATGAATGTATTAGAAAAAGTCTTAAATCCTGGTTTAGTGCAATTAAAAAGGCGAAGCCAATTATGGGGTATTACTTTGATATCGCTTTTAAAAAACATAACCCAAAAAAACTGGAGGGTAAAAAGAGGATTTCTAATTTTATTCTTCCTATTATTTCTAAAATTACTGACCCAATTGAAAAAGATTTCTGGATTAGATTTTTAGCCGAAAAAATAGATGTTCCTGAATATGTTTTAGTTGATAAAATTAATAGAAGCAAAAGTAAACCGGATTATTTTGAGAAAGAAGAAAATGTTGAGACGAAAAAAGCAACAATTGGTGAATATTTTTTGGCTTTATTTTTAAGATATCCAAATGATATTATTAATTATTTTTTGGATCTTCCTCCCGAAGTATTTTTGGATATTAAAAACTTTAAAATTATCGATTTGATTAACTCCTCCATTAATAAG
>JAGGZP010000033.1 GCA_021161965.1 bacterium | reverse complement strand
GTGCGACCCCTGGCCAGGGGTCGCACCCCTACATACCTCTACGTAGAAAATATGCCATTGACAAATTTTCAAAAAAGAGTATATAATTTAATTCAAAAGATACCTAGAGGCAGAGTTACTACTTACGGCTTAATTGCAAAGAAGTTAGGAAGTATTGGTTTTTCTCGCGCTGTTGGTAATGCTTTAAATAAAAATAAAAATTTTAGAAAAGTACCTTGTCATCGAGTTGTTAAATCGAACGGTCAGCTTGGCGGTTATCGTTTTGGGAAGATAAAGAAAAGAGAACTACTAAAGAGAGAAGGTGTTAAAATTAAAAATGGGAAAATTATAAATTTTAATAAATTACTTTTCAAGTTTTAGTCTTATGCAAAAAAATAAAATTACCTTTACACAATTGATTATTATTATTCTAATTAGTATTTTAATTGGCGGTATTTCTGGGAGTGTTGCCGGATTTTATGTTAGTTCAAACACGGTAAAAAGTGTGGTGAAAAATCCGCAACAGTTAAGGACTGAAGCAACAAATTTCTTTTCAAGCCATTCTCTTAAAGAAGATACTAACAGAAAAGAATTAGTTGAAATAGATAATGAAAAAGATACAATTACTGCAGTTAAAAAAGTTAGTCCTTCGGTTGTTAGTATTGTTATAAGTAAATATGTTTCAAAATATTATGGTAACCTAGAAGAATTGTTTCCATACGATGAATTTTTTGATTTTGGATTTCCTTTCGATTTTGAGTTTTTCTCACCAAATCCAAAGAATTTCAAGAAAGAAAAAACAAAAGTTGGAGGTGGGACAGGATTTGTTATATCTTCAAAAGAAGGATTAATTTTAACTAACAAACATGTTGTTTCTGATAAAGATGCTGAATATACGGTTGTAACAAATGATGGGCAAAAATATAATGCTAAAGTTTTAGCTAGAGATCCATTTAATGATATTGCTGTCTTGAAAGTAAAAAATATTAATTTACCTGAAGTTACTTTAGGGGACTCGGATGAACTTGAGATTGGTCAGACAGTAATTGCTATTGGAAATGCTTTAGGAGAATATCGAAATACTGTGACAAAAGGTGTTATTAGTGCAATTGGCAGAACAGTTGTTGCTGGTGATACACGGGGATCGGAGGTCTTAGAAAATGTTATTCAAACTGATGCGGCAATAAATCCAGGAAATTCTGGTGGGCCATTAGTTGATTTAAAGGGACGAGTAATTGGAATTAATGTGGCAATGAATCGAGCCGGTCAATTGATTGGATTTGCTATTCCAATTAATCAAGCAAAGACAGTTATTCAAAGCGTTAAAAAATACGGAAAAATAATTCGGCCATATTTAGGAGTAAGATATATACTTATTAATAAAGCAATTGCCAAAAACAATAATTTAAAAGTTGATTATGGTGCTTTAATTATTCGCGGAAGAAATCCTGGGGATTTAGCTGTTGTCCCCGGCGGGCCGGCTGACAAAGCAGGAATAGTTGAAAATGATATTATTTTAGAGGTGAATGGTCATAAAATTACTGAAAAACATTCTTTAGGTAGAGAAATTGAGAGATATAAGCCGGGAGATAAAGTGAAATTAAAAATACTTCATAAAGGAAAAGAGAAAATAGTTTGGGTGACATTGGGGGAATATAAAGAAAAATAAAAATTTGTTAAAAATAAAAGAAGCCGAGATTATCTCGGCTTTTTTGATTATAGTCTTTTTAAAACTTCTTCAGTTTTCCTTTTTAAAATTGGGTTTTTGTTTAGTAAGGGGTCTTTCAGCTTATCTTTTAATGCATCTTTAAACTTTTGTCCATTTAATACAAAGGTTTCTATAACATCTAAAATAAGAAGGTACTTTGTTCTTAATCTATTGTTTCCGAACTTACTGTTCTTTAATTGTTTTAAAACCTCTTTTTCTATCTTTGCTCGGTTATTCGTATCTTTCCAGGCATTGTGTAAATCTGCCCAGGCCTTATCATATTCAACACGGTTATATAGTAAATTAGGATCGGTTACTCTACTAACAAGATATTTTGCTTCATAGTCACTAATTGTTGACATTTTCACCTCCTTTTTATTTTCTACTTCAATATATTATATTGTACATTTTTGTCAAGCCCCCAAATTATCGAAGTCCGACTTCGATAGTGCTTTAATTATTTTCGTCTGATGTTTTATGACGTTGCAGCTTTTTAGGAAGTCCAACTTCTTAAAATTTTAGGAAGTCCGACTTCTTAAAATTTCTAAAATTATCTTAAAATTATCTTAAAATATTCTAGTCAAAAATCCCGCGACCGCGAGAAATTTAACCATCACCTTATTTTTCACAATGTCTTATTTTTCACGATCGTAAATTTTAAGACCTTTTATAAATCGGAAAATAAACAACAATCCCATCACTGTCCATTCGTGCGAAAGGCCAGGACAATATTAATGCAAAATGTAAAATGCAAAAATCAAAATGAAATAGTAAACCCCGCACCACGGTTTAATAGCCGTGGCTTTTGGGCATTACCTTCCGGAATATTTTTTCATTCATCCACGGATTTATACCCGTGGCTTTCTAGTGGT
>JAGGZP010000008.1 GCA_021161965.1 bacterium | reverse complement strand
TCTTTGCTCTGAATCTTTGGACATTGCAATATAACGTGGCAATCCAACCCCTACTCCAAAAAGCAAAAGCGGCTGTAAAAATCCAATTACTTTTTTAACTAAAGAGTACTCTCCTACTCCTTCTGGTCCAAAATTCTTGGCAATTAAGCGATAAATAACAAAGAAGGCTATTAGAACTATAGCCTGGGTAATAAAGGTTAAAATAATATTTTTAAATATTGGTCTTAATTTAAGTTTCATTAACAGTTCTTAAGAAATTATATCCCTTTATATATCGCTACCTAAAATTCTCTTTCTTACTTTAAGGAACAAATTCCTATAATCTCGAAAATCCTGTTTTTTAATCAGCAAAATCTCAGACCATGAACTCTTAGAAATATTAACAAAAGCAATAATTACAACTATAGTGGCTATAATATAAGCAACACTTGTGGCAAAGGCAGCACCGGAAGTGCCCCATTTAGGAATAAGTAAAAGATCCAAGGGAATATTTACTCCTGAAGAGATAAAAGAGGCGTAGGTACCAAATTGTGGTTTTCCTCTTCCTGCTAAATCGGCTGTCAACACCTTCCAAATTCCTAAAGCCACAATTCCAGGTAACAATATCAATAATGGCCTTACTGAAGGCAAAAAATCAGACCCAAAAAGAATTTTTATTAAGGGGTGAGCTAAAATGGCTAAGATTAAAGAAAAAATAAAAATAATAAAAAGAGTATGACGGGCTACTTTGGGCGTAAGGCTGTTTGCTTCTACCTTTTTTAAGGAAGAAACTCTTGGAAAGAGAACAATAGCAATTGCTGCGGGTAGCATCCAAAGCTTTTCGGCTATGCCAACGGCTATACTATAAAAACCAACTGCTGCCGGAGTAAGAAATGCTGCTACCAAAAACATATCTAAACGGTAATTTAAAAATTGGGCAAGGTTTCCAAAATAACATTTCAACCCATACCTAATTGAATCCTTTAACAGTTTTAGATTATAAGAAAGAGTAATTTGGGCAATTTTTTTTATTAAAACAACAATAAATAAAGTAATACCAACAGTAGTAAGAATATAAGAAGTAACTGCCCCCCATATTCCTTGTTTGAGTAACAATAAGAAGATAATAAACGCTATTAACTGAAGAAGACTTTGAAGGATATTAATTTTGTTATAATTTATTATTTCCTCTTTTCCCAGAAAAATGTTGTTTAAGAATAAAGAAAGCAAAGAAAAGGGAATGGTTAAAATTACTAACCACAAATAAAAGGGGTTAATTTGATTTGAATTAAGAAATTTCTGAAAGATATTTAGATGATATACTGCGAAAAACAAAACGATCAAAATCAATCCCAACAAGATACTGGTTAAAAAAGAATTAGAGACAATGTCTTCTATTCCGTATTTTCTACTGCCCGTAAAATAAACATTAGCCGCTTCTATACCTAAAGAGCCTAATTTCAGCATTACCATAGGAATAAGGATTATCAGAGCATATATACCTTTACCTGTCGGTCCTAAGGTTCTGGCTAAAATTATTGAGGCAACCAGCCCTGATACAAAAATTAGTATTTGCGATGAAAAGGTTATGGCACTGTTTTTTGATATGCTGTTCATTTTTTATTTAGTTGTAATTGTCACCCACTTTGGTAAGGATCTGATATTTCCCCCCCCACCTAGAGGAGAGAAATTCGAAATTCTAAATCCGAAATCCGAAACGAAATTCCAAATTCCAATGTTCCAAATTCCAAACATTTGAGATTAAGGATTTCCCACTCCCTCCTGTAATCCTCTCCCTCCCTTATTAGGGAGGGGAGGAAAATAGAGAATCTCTCTGTAAATTTTATCTATTTTTTCCACCCATCTCATAACTAAAATTTTCTTTAGCGTATTGGGAAATTTTTTCTGGCGAATAATCTTGATAACGATCTAACATATAATCAATTGCTTGAGATAAACCAGCAATATCTTTTGGTTGAATTAAAATCCCATTTTCTTTATTTAAAATTTCAGATATTCCACCACCATTACTGGCAATAATTGGTAAACCAGAAGCCATAGCCTCAATTAAAACTTGCTTAATCCGAACCAAAACATGGGGTAAATAAAAGATCGCTTTATGACCTAATTACTTTTGCCAAATTTTTGCTTACAGGAAGAATACATCTTGCTCTATTCATTGAAAAGTGCGCTCTTAAAATCTCAAATTTTTTAATGCATGATAAGCAAAGCCACTTCAATGTTCTGTAATAACTACCGGCATTTTATATATCTTTCTTAAAATAACTGCTGGAACCCGGCTGAATAAACATGGGCATGAATTATATCTGACTTCCAGGACTCATTTAGTAATTTGCCAAAACATTTAAATATAGAGAAAAGATAAATAAAATAGGTAGTTTTTGGAATAGGAGGCCTTCTGTGTCTTATTCTAATTGTTCGAATGCCATTTTCTTTTTTATCTGAAGTAATCTCCCATATTCCCTTTAAATTTTTCTCACAACCCTCACTGTATAACACTATCACTTCATTGTATAAAGAAACTCCTTGGCGTGTTCCTTTATAAAGATACCAGCAACAGGATTTTTCTCTGAGGGATACCACTACCACTCTGGCAAAAACAAAATTTTTAACCG
>JAGGZP010000049.1 GCA_021161965.1 bacterium | reverse complement strand
TTTTATATTATTTATGGCAGGCGGGCGACAAAATTTTTCTTTTAAAAAGGAATTAAATTTTTGCTGGCTTTGGCTAAAAATTTGCTTTCGCAAATTTTTTCCTTTTCGGATTTTGCCCACCCGTTTTTATTTATTTTGTTTAGCATATATCGATAGAAGGTTTACTATTCCAATTTGGCATATTCTACTATGGAATATATCATTATAAAAAAGCTATTGTCAAGTTATGGATAAAACTATCTACTCAAAAGAACATAGATATCTTGTGAAGCAACTAAAAAAAGCCCGAAAAGAAATGGGCTTATCTCAGGAACAAGTTGCTAATCTTTTGCATAGGACCCAATCATATGTTTCTAAAATTGAGTCAGGTCAACGGAAAATTGATATTATTCAATTAAAAGAATTTGCGGAAATTTACAAAAAAGACATCTCGTATTTCATAGAATAACATGACTAATTACGATCAACAACTCATAAATACTCTCAAAAGCTGTAATCGTGACTATATTGTTTGGTATACTGGCTCAAAAGATCAAGCAGATTATATTATAGAATATTCTAAAAAATTAAGCGGTAATGCTGACTCTCTACCCTTACCTGATAGTGCTATAAAGGGGAATAGTAAAATTTTATCAAAAAATTTTTTAGAATATTTCTTTTTAGATTTTCCAGATATAATAATTTCAAAAAGATTAAAATTGGATGAATTACCAATTATGGGTATTGAGATTTTAGAACAAAAACCAGTGGGTTGGAATCATACCCAGAGATTTCCCAGAGCTGCTGCCTCTGCGATATGTGGAGTACCATTTGCATATCTTATGCCACAAAAAAGATATATGTTCGATGAATATAAAAGTAAAGGCGAAGCCAATAATATTTACAATATCGGAGGAAAGCTGATTAAAGAAAACTTAAGACAAGAATTCCAGTTGCTTTTCTCTCTTTATAAATTGAGTGATATTCATCAAGTTCCTTGTCTTGCTTTCTTTTGGCCGATAAATGATAAATATAAGTTTTTAAGCGAAGGTTTGGTTTACAATGATAATCCGCAACTTCGATGGAAACAATTACCGCCGGGTCCGGTTTCTCAGACTGGTGAGAAATTTGAAGAAATCGATAATTTTTTCAAATTTATAGATCTAGTAATAAACTGTTACGAAGACAAAAAACCAGTTAGTAAATTAATGCAGGAGGTATTAATTCAGAAATCTTTAGATAAAATTAATCCACAGAAAACAACTCTCTATAATGAAAAACATATAAAATTAAAAAATCCCGATAATGGTAATATTAAAATTGCCTACAGAATAAAAACTTCGGAATTTATTAAAAAAATAAAAAAACTACCCGGATTGGAGGGTAATTATTTAGATAAATTAATACAATCAAAAAATTTTAATAAATTTTTATCACGACCATTTTCAGTAATAGTTAAAATTAATTCCGACCCAAATAAAGGCAGTCGTGGATTTTCTGATCCCTATTCAGGCGTCATCGCTTCTTTCGATTATAGATATTGTAGAGAAAAGACAAAAGGTAAAGATATAGGAAGTCGAGATTATAACCTTGTTTTTATGCCGATGCACAAAAATTCAACACAATTTTTTGAAAAGATTCTCAATATTCAGTTTAGAGTTAATAAAAAAGCTGTTGAGAAAATTAAATGGCGAGATAGAACAGAGGTTCACGATACAGTTAATATAACAAAGCAGCTTTTTGAGATACCCTCTTTTGTATTAAAAAAAGAATTGAAAAATTTCTTTTATTTTTCTGATTTGATTGTTACTCCCAAGAATCTATTTTTTGGTAAATCGTTGATTTACTAATAGGTTACGTGCCGGCGCTTTTTCACCGAATGTTATTTCCGGTAGTTTGTTAGAAGAAAATTTAATCGCAATTACATTATCGGGAATAATCTTTTTATGGATATCGCCTTCAGCAAAGGCGATAATTTTTTGTAGTTTATTTCTCCAATTATTTAGCCACTTTTTTGCATTGATATGTTTTTGTAATCTAAATGCTATCCAATGGGCATGAACATCTGATAATTTAAATAATTTTTGAATATCTTTATTTGCTTGTTTAAAAGTAGGTTTGCTTTCAGCGACTATAACAATAAAGTCATTAATATTTTTATCAAATTTAATTGCAACAACGTCCGGCATGTAACCACCCTTACTTCTTCGCCCATTAAGTATAGAAAAACTTGTATGTCCGCCGGGCGGATGACAAGCTACAACTTCCCAAGAGTTGTTATTTAAAAACTCTGCTAACGCAAGGGTTACGTTCCTTTCTTTATCTATATCAAATTGTGAGATTTGTCTTCTCATAATTTATCTAACAAGAACAATATCCTTTTCATTGGTAATTACTAATATTTGATTATCTTTGCTAAATAAATTATTGTTGGTTTTTTTTAATCTATTAACCATTATCTTGAAAAATAATTTACTCTTTTCAATATTAATACTTCTTCTATTTAATTCGCTGGCGACCTCAGCCAACGTTCCACTTCCAGCAAAACAATCCAAAATAATATCATTTTTATTAGTAAATAATTTAACGAGATGAGAGATTACTTTTTTAGGTTTTTGGGTTGGATGTTCTGTTCTTTCCTTCCCCATACAAATTGGTGTTTCTATGAAATTATGCATTTCTTTTTGGGTTGTAAAATTAAAAGTATAAGAAATTTTTTCATCATCAAAACCATTTGTTGCCCATAAAATTGCCTCACAAGATGAAAGGAAGCCAGTTTTTCTTATCTGTGGAGCAGGATTCGTTTTATGCCAAATTATTGTTCCGTGGTGTTTAAAACCTTCTTTCTCATACAAGCGACGGATGTCGCTAACGTATTCCAATTTGGCAAAGGTCAATAAATTGCCAGATTTTTTTAAGATAGGTTTAATTAGTTTAATCCAATTTTTCGTAAATTCCAAATATTCATTGTCAGAGAAATAGTCCCATTTACCAAAATCTGAAGACCTAGCTTTCCGTCCCTTTAGTTCTTTAGTATTTTTATTAGCAGTATTATAGGGTGGGTCAACTATAACTGCATCCACAGTAATTTGTAGTTTGGGCAGTATTTCAAAAGAGTCGCCTAATATTAAATAATGGGAATACATAAATTTATATTTTTTAATCTTTCCAAAGACTTTTTATAGTAATTTTCATCGATTTCGGAACCTAAAAAATGTCTGTTTAATTTTAATGATACCACGGCAGTAGTGCCCGAACCCATAAAGGGATCAAGAACAATGTCTTTTGGATTAGAAGTGGCCAAGATAATTCTTTCTAAGAGCCATTCTGGTTTTTGTGTCGGATGAATTTTTTTACCACCGGCAGTTTTTCCTCTAGTCCAAATTGAACGCATTTGTTTTCCGCCATTGGCATTCTTCATTTTTTCATAATTAAAGGTATGTTTTTTCCCTTTTCTCGCCCATATAAAATTTTCATGATCAGCGACAAATCTCGTACATGATATATTGGGAGTGGCGTCTGGTTTGTGCCACAAAACTTCATTCAATATTTCAAATCCGATTTTTTGCATGATATATCCAACTATATAGATATTATGATAAGTTCCAGCGACCCAAATACTGCCATTTTCCTTTAAGATTCTAAAGGCTTCTTGTAACCATTTTTTTGTGAATGCTTCGTACTCATCATTGTTGTTAAATTTATCCCAGGCGCCCTTATTTGTATTAAGATCGGAGCCACCCGATTTAACAAATTTAATTTTAAAACTACTTTTACTTAAATTATATGGAGGGTCAGCAAATATCAAGTCTATAGAATTATCTTTGATTTTTTTCATTAAATTCAAACAATCCATGTTATAGATTTTGTCTAAAGAAAAACCCTTCTCTAGAAATATACTTTTTCTTGAGGATTCGTTTTTTAAATCCTGTTTTTCTTTATATTCATCTTTTTGAGGAGATGAATCCTTTTTTAATTCTTCAAATTTCCTTATTACAGTAATAACTTTTCCTTGAATTATTAGTTCTTTCGTAAAAATCGGCTTTAAATTTGGATTGGCTGGTTGAAGCCGGAAACCATTTTTTTCTTTGTATATTTTCTTTAAAGTTACCTCATTATCATTTATTAAAGCGACTACCGTTTCTCCATTTTCGGCATCTGGCTGTTTTCTAATTACTACAATATCCCCATCAAAAATTCCTTCATCAATCATGCTATTCCCCTGGACCCGTAAAGCATAATGTTCGCCCGCCTTAGATAATTGAGATTTAGGAATTTTAATTGTTTCAGGGTTCTCTATAGCCTCAATTGGTTCACCTGCGGCAATAACTCCCAATAGAGGAATTTCTACTAAATCTGACCTCTCTTTTCTATTCGTTATTTCTATGGCTCGGGCTTGATTATCTAATTTGTTTAAGTATCCTTTTCTTGCAAGAGTTTCTACATAATAATGAGCAGTTGATCTGGAAGATAATTTAAAACGTCTTCTTATATCTTCTAAAGAAGGTGAGTATCCTTTGTCTTGTATAAAGTTTTTTATGTAATCCAGAATTTGTTTTTGTCTTTTAGTAAGCATAATTCTTGACTTAATTTTTATACTTGCTACTATTATTATATAGAACATTTATAGAACATACAAGTAT
>JAGGZP010000032.1 GCA_021161965.1 bacterium | reverse complement strand
CGCGTATACCAATTCCGCCACCGCGGCATACTATTTATTCAATAAACTATTTCTTAATATCTGTTTGAGTGATGATTTACCTTTGCTTGTTTTAAAATATTTTTCTCTTCTCCGCGCATCCTCTTTCGAAACAAATGCTTCATAAAAGATTAATTTGAATGTTTGCTTTCTTTTTCTTTTGTGCTCATCAATACGTCTTTTTAAATTATTAGTTGATCCAATATAAAATTGATTGTTTGATAAAAGTAAAATATAAGTGTAGTACATATTTTTGGATTTTACCCTGTACCACGTCGGGTATGTCACCGTGAACCCAATGTGGTTTACGGCAGGGTAACCATGAACCCCACGTGGTTCATGGTGGATCTGTTAATTTAACTGGATTAAATTATTATAGCGAATACTATTGATTTAATCTGACAGATAACGCGGACGGATTTTACCCTGTACCACATTGGGTACAGGGTAACCATGAACCCTATGCGGTTCATGGTTAAGTCCAACGCGTATACCAATTCCGCCACCGCGGCATACTATTTATTCAATAAACTATTTCTTAATATCTGTTTGAGTGATGATTTGCCTTTGCTTGTTTTAAAGAGCGGGCGATGGGATTCGCACCCACGACCTTCTCCTTGGCAAGGAGACGTTCTACTCCTGAACTACGCCCGCAATTTACACCCGTTATTTTACTATTTTTTTTGGCAAATGTCAATAAAAAAAGTTATCCACACTTGACAACTTGACGAAGTTATGTTATAGTAGTACCATTAAAAAAGATAAAGGAAGAAAAAGATATGTTTGAAAAATTCGAAAAATTTGAAAAAAAAGTAGAAATTAGTCCGGAAACAATCAGTCGAATAAGTGAAGAAGAAGATATGCTTAAGAAATATCAAGATATTGAAAAAGCACGTCTGTTTAGAATCGCAACTATTTCTGCAGTAGCTAAAAAAATATCTCCAGAAGCAGCAAAGTGGTTGATTTAATAATAAGCAAGAATTGTTAATTTTGGAAAATGGCAAAAGTTCTAGAAAAATTATCGCAACTCATCAGTCAAGCACCTATTCCACCAGAAGATCAAAACGATCTTTTGATTATTTTACCTACTTTACCGAAAAAGGCAATCGAAGACCTAGTAGATATTTTTTCAAAAAATCCAAAATTAATTATTGAATTTAATGAAAATTTTAAAGCAAAGTTAAATGTATTAATTAATGGTCGAGATAATTGGGAAAAATTAATCGAGAAAGAAGAGGAAGAATTAAAAAATGAAAATTTGGATGATAATATTTAAAATTTAGAAAAATGAAAAAATCTGCAAAAAAGGAATTACGCAAATCAAAAAAAAGAGCACAAAAAAATAAAAATATAAAATTAACTATAAAATATTTGGAACGAAAATTAAAAAGAGCAATAGAACAAAAAAATAAAACTGATGCTCAAGATATATTTAAAAAATTACAAAAAAAAATAGATAAAGCAGCAAAAACTGGCGTTTTTAAAAAAAATAAAGCAAGCCGAAAAAAATCAAGATGGTCTAGGAAGATAAATCAGTTATAAAAAGATCGAGTAATAAATGCGGATCTAAAGAACTAGTTTTTATAAAAATATCTATCTGAGACAATTTTTGATAGATATTTTTTAATTCCTTAAAAGAATATTTCTTTACATTTTCTAGAGCCATTTTTGCGGCGTAAGGATGAATGCTTAAATATTTCGCTAAAGACTCAACATCATGAAAATATTTTTTTTGGTTCAAAACATCTTTTACTTTGAGAAGTATACGATAATTTCGAGTAAGCATTGCTAAAATATAAGAAATATCTTTTCCAAGGATAATTTGGTCATTTAGTAATTTAAGAGCAGACTTTTTGTCTTTGTCCCCCAATGCATTTATAAGTAGCCAAATATTTTCTTCAGGTTTTATATCTATTAGCAACTTAACATCATTCATCTCGATTATTTTCTTCTTCTCACAATAAGCCAAAATTTTGTTTATTTCATTATCCATCTGCCAAAGATTGGCGCCTATTTTTTGTGCCAAAAAAAATAATGCTTCTTGACTTATATTTTTGCCCGATTTTTTAATTTTCTTTCTTATCCAATTTATTAACTCGCCTAACTTAAGAAAAGTAAATTCTTTTGCAAATTTTTCTTGTCTAAGTATAGAGAATAATTTTGTATTTTCATTGCTGCCTATTATCCCTTCCCAGAAAATTACAACATTATTTTCATCATTTCTTATTTTTTCTAAATAGCTAATTATTTCTTTAAATAAATTATCATTTTTGTTTTTTAATATATTTTTAATAATAATAAGACGTTTTTGGGAGAATAAGCCAGCTGAAAGAACATTTTTTCTAAATTGTTCTGACGTCAAAAATTGGCCATCAAGATTTATAATACTAAATCCTTGATGGTCTCTTTTTTTTATAAATTTATTTTTTAATGCGAGAAGATATTTTTTTGAACGATAAGTATCTTCGCCGTAAATAAACACAATCATAATATTAAAATAAAGACCCTTGTTGATTAAAGATAAATCCTTTCTCCAGTCTTTTTATCAATGTTTTAAAGCCATACTTCTTAAATTCATTTTCAATTTTTTCTTCATCAAATTTTTTTACCTTGCATTGAGAAAGATTTTTTATTAAGTCTACTTTCGATAATATTGTCACTAATCTCTTACTCAAAAATGCCTGATTTTTATATTTTAATAATTTTTCTTTAATTCTATCTTTAATTTGACAACTTTTTTTATTCTTCTCTAAACAATAATAAAGATTCTCTAATGAATTATATTTTTTGATCAGTTTTAGTGCTGTTTTTTTACCAATTCCCGGAACGCCGGGAATATTATCAGAGGGATCGCCGCGTAGAGCTTTAAAATCAATCAACTGTTTAGGTCTTAGATGGAAGCGTTCAGTTACTTTTGATTCATCATAAATTTCTGCTTTACTTATGCCTTTTCTTAGCAAATAAACCTTTGTTTTTTTATCAATTAATTGAAGAGCATCTAAATCACCAGTAACAATTATTGTCTTGATACTTTCTTTTTTGGCAAGATTCTTTAAGGCTCCAATTAAATCATCTGCTTCAATTCCTGGCTTTTCAAAATAAGGAATATTAAATGCATCTAAAATACCTTTCGTTAGTGGTATTTGGTCATAAAATTCTTTTGGTTGAGGGACTCTTGTTGCTTTATATTCCTTATATTCTTTATGGCGAAACGTTGGTTCTGGTGTATCAAAAGTAACAGCAATATATTTGGGCTTTTGTTCACGAAGCAATTTTATTAAAAGTGAAGTAAATCCATAAACAGCTGAAATAATTCGGCCTTTTGGATCAGTCAATTTTGGTAAAGCATGCCAAGCACGATGAAGCACGGCTGGGCCATCAATAATAATAAATTTTTCATTCATAGATATTAGTTTATCGCATTTTAGGAAAAATAAAAAGAGACCCGAACAGGAATTGCATCTGCATATAGCTATTTTGTCTGTCTGTTATCATCTTAAGGCCTGGAGGGGAATCGAACCCCTGTATAAGTGTTTTGCAGACACTTGCCTTACCACTTGGCTACCAGGCCCCTCTCATGGCTCTCAGAAAAAATTATTTATTAATCAACTTCGTAATTATTTTATCACTAAAATTTTTTAAAAAGTTTGTTTGCCGGTCAATATAGTAGAGGATAACTAAAAATAAAATTAAAACCAAAGTTACAACAAACGTTCTTTTCAAATCGCGTTTTTCGTATTTTTTCTGCTTCTCTAATTGCTCTATTTGATTATTTTGCATATAATAGCTTAATAAGTTATTCAATTCTATTTTAAGTTAAAAATTATATTTTGTCAATTATGAAACTATCAGATTTTGATTACAATCTACCAAAACAATTAATTGCTCAAAAACCTGTAAGACCACGCGACCATTCGCGTTTAATGATTCTATCACGAAAAAATAAAACAATAAGACATGATTATTTTTACAATTTAGGAAAATATCTTAAAAGAAAAGATATTTTGGTTATTAATGACTCGAAAGTAATCCCTGCAAAATTATTTGGGAAAAAACAAACCGGAGGAAAAACTGAAATTCTTCTTTTAAAACGAATAAAAAACAACACTTGGGAAGCGTTAGTTAAAAAAGGTAAAGAAAATCAGATAATAAAAATAAATTCTAAATTCAAAGCCGAGGTGTTAAAAAAAATAGAGCCAGGCATCTGGAAAATAAAATTTAATTTTACTAGCAAAAAATTAGAGCAAGCAATCAGTCGCTTTGGAAAAGCACCAACCCCACCGTATATAAAACGTCTGTCAAATTTAAAGGAATATCAAACCATCTATGCAAAGCGCAAAGGCTCAATAGCCGCACCAACTGCCGGATTTCACTTCACTAAAAATTTAATTAGTAAGTTAAAAAAACAAGATATTAAATTTTATTCTGTAACTCTTCATGTTGGATTAGGAACATTTCAACCAGTTCGCACTGAAATTATTGAAAAACATAAAATGCATTCGGAACTAGCAGAAGTAAAAAAGGAAATTGCAAAGAAATTAAATCAAGCAAAGAAAAATAACCAGAGAATTATTGCTGTTGGGACAACAACAGTTCGGACATTGGAGACATTTACCTCAAATAAAATTTTAAAACCGGGGATAAAATATACCAATCTTTTTATTTATCCTGGATATAAATTTAAATTTGTTGATGCAATGATTACAAACTTTCATTTACCGAAATCAACATTGTTGATGTTAGTTTGTGCTTTTGCTTCGCGAAAATTAATTTTTAAAGCCTACAAAGAAGCAATTAAGAAAAAATATCGCTTTTATTCATTCGGCGATGCAATGTTAATAATTTAAAGATTGACATTTTTTAATTTAGTATTACAATCAAAAAGGTTAAAAAGGAGGTGAATAAATATGTTAAAAAAAGAAGAAATAAATGCTATAAGAACAATAATTGATCCAATATTACTAAAAATAAAAGGTGTGGTACTGGTTAAAACAGCAGTGGACCAAAAAGGAGCGTATCTTTTGATTGGAATAGAAAAAAGAAGACCTTTTTTGGAGTATCGAATCAAGAGAATAATGGGATTTTATTCCCCTCTGAGATATAAAATAAAAGTTGTTGGAAAAACAACCTCTCTATAAGAGAGGTTGATTTTTTTATTGAAAAATGTAAAAATAATAATACCTCTTGAAAGCCCTCGTAGTTCAACGGATAGAACGCCGGACTCCTAAGCCGGATATAGAGGTTCAATTCCTCTCGAGGGCATTAGACAAAATTGTGGAAAACTAATTTGACATTTATCTAAAACTTGCTATACTTTTTAATGTAAAGAGTAAATCTCTTTACCAACCTCCTGCCTATCAGTGGCAAAACCGGTGATCCCTCCTAGCCGGGAAGTAGCCGCAAGTCAAGGTTGAGTTTGCTTGTCAAACGTAGGCCTTGGGCTGGTAGGCAGGAGGTTATTTTTAATTAAAATCTTTAATTTATCCAAGACATTTATTTTAATAAACTTCTGAAAATCTCTTCCTTAAGTTTATTAATTATTCTCGTTTCTTCTTTACTAAATTTCTTTAAAACATATTCTTCTGTTGGAATTCTTTTTTCTTTTCTATTCTCTATTCCTATTCTTAATCGATAAAATTCTTTCGTCTTTAGATAATTAATTATCGATTGAACACCTTTATGGCCAGCTGATGAACGATTAAATGATAACTTTATTTTTCCGAGAGGAATATCAATTTCGTCATGAATAATAACTAAATTATTAGGAATTAATTTATAATATTTAAGTAATTTTTTAACTACTCTACCTGACTCATTCATATAAGTTGTTGGGAGTGCTAAAATAAATTTTTTATTATTTATCTTTTTCTTAGTAACGAATACTTCGAGACTTTTTTTAAACTTAAATTTTGGGAAATTATAAATTTTAGCAAAATGTTCAATTATCTCTTTGCCAATATTATGTCTTGTATTAATAAACTTTTTCCCTGGGTTCCCTAATCCAACAATTAATTTCATTTTAATATTTTTAACTTAATCTCTATTGATAAACCAAATAAATCAAATTTTTTAATTAATTCTTTTTTAATTATATTAACTTGTGCTTGACTAATTAACTTTTTTCTAACAATATTTTTCGGAACTAACAAGACAAAACTCGGTGGATTTACTCCAACTTGCTTTAAAAAAATTTTCTCCCAGACTTTCTTTTTGAATTTTTTATATTTTATGATTTTTCTAAATACCTTGTTTAACTCTTTATCTTTTATTTTTTTCTGTAATTTACATTCAATATCCAAAATTAAATTCAATAAATTTTTAATATTTTTCCCTGTTTTTGCTGAAATAAAAATAATTGGTGCCCACCAAATCATTGGTAATGCAT
>JAGGZP010000021.1 GCA_021161965.1 bacterium | reverse complement strand
ATTATCAATATGACAATAAATATAATAACTTTTTGCAATTTTGACTTCATTGTCTTAAAATATCTTTTAAATTTTCGACTTCAATAATTTTAATTCTATAATTACTTTTATTAATTTTTTCTCTGACTTTCGGAATAAAAATTTTTTTAAAACCTATTTTTTCTGCTGCTTTTATTCTTTTTTCTGTTGCTGAAACTGGTCTAATTTCTGCACCTAAACCAACTTCACCAAATACTGCTGTCCACTTATCAAAAATTTTATTTTTGAATGCAGAAATCATTGATAAACAAACAGGAAAATCCACTGCTGGTTCATTCACCTTTATCCCTCCAGCAATATTTAAATGGATATCGTAATTACCTAATCCCAATCCTAAACGTTTGGAAAGAACAGCAATTAAAAGTTCTAAACGATTGATATCAAAACCAATTGCTCTTCTTTGTGGATAACCATAATGAGTTTTTGTTACTAAAGATTGAATTTCAACTAAAAATGGTCTTGTTCCTTTAATAATTACACCTGTAACAATACCTGTTTCAGGTTGGCGGTTGCTGCTTAAGAATACCTCTGATGGATTTTGTACTTCAATTAATCCTTTATTTGTCATTTTAAAAACACCAATTTCATCAGTTGTTCCGAATCGATTTTTTACTGTTCTTAATAATCTAAACTGATGATAACGGTCACCCTCTAAATAAACTACTGTATCGACTAAATGTTCTAATGTTTTTGGTCCAGCAACTACACCGCCTTTTGTTATATGACCGATTAAAAATATCGGAATGGCATATTTTTTTGCTATTTCCAGAAGTTTTACTGTACAAACACGAACTTGATTTATACTGCCAGGTTCTGATTCTATCTCTGCAGAATACGTTGTCTGTATAGAATCAATAATCACTAATAAAGGCTCTATTTTTTTAATTAACAAACATATTTTTTCTATATTTGTTTCTCCTAAAAATTTAATATTTTCATCAAAGATTTCTAATCGATTCATACGCATTTTAATTTGTTCACCTGATTCTTCGCCAGAAATATAAAGAACAGACTTTTTTATATTTTTCTTTGCTAAATTGTGAGCGATTTGAAGAACTAATGTACTTTTTCCAATACCTGGTTCCCCACCTAAAAGGATAAGCGAACCATTAACTATTCCTCCACCAAAAACATTATCTAATTCTCGAATATCAGTTTTAATTCTTGAAAATACTTGGGTTTTTATCTCTTTAAAAGGAATAGCTTTTATTTCAGAAATTTTTATTTTCTTTGTGTCGGCAATAATTTCTTGTTTTTTTAATGTTCCCCAGGCACCACATTCTGGACATTGGCCAAACCACTTCGGAAATTGAGCACCGCAATTTGAACAAATATAAATTGCTTTATTTTCTTTCGGCATACTTATATTCTACCAAACTTTCTAATAAATGCAAGAAAAAAAGAAGTGGATATCCACTTCTTTTTAAAAATTTTCTTCTCTTTGTGGCCGCAAATCATAATTTATCTATTTGCAAAGCAAATAGAATCGACCTAGTTTTTCCTCTAAAAGAGGTAATCCACCGACAGCTTCCGCTACCGGTGCCTTGTTACGACTTAGCCCCTATCACCGATCCTACCTTATTCCCACTATCGTGGGCCTTCAGGTATTACCGGCTCTCTTGGCTTGACGGGCGGTGAGTACAAGACCCGAGAACGTATTCACCGTGGTGTGGCTGACCCACGGTTACTAGCGATTCCGGCTTCATGAGGTCGAGTTGCAGACCTCAATCCGAACTGAGAGTGGTTTTGGGGATTTGCTCCACCTTACGGTTTCGCGTCCCTTTGTACCACCCATTGTACCACGTGTGTAGCCCAGGGCATAAGGGCCATGCTGATTTGACGTCATCCCCACCTTCCTCCGTATCATCTACGGCAGTCTCCTGTGAACCCCTGATGTAAAATCAGAGCAACACAGGACAGGGGTTGCGCTCGTTGTCCCACTTAAGGGTACACCTCACGGCACGAGCTGACGACAACCATGCAGCACCTGTGCTAGCCTCCGATTTAACGGTCCTCCGTAGTTTCCTACAGAGTACTGCTAGCATGTCAAGCCCTGGTAAGGTTCTTCGCTTATCATCGAATTGAACCACATGGTCCACCGCTTGTGCGGGTCCCCGTCTATTCCTTTGAGTTTTAGCCTTGCGGCCGTACTCCCCAGGCGGGATGCTTAACGCGTTAGCTTTTTTAGAACGGCACTGGAAGGGTCGACACTTCCAATACCCAGCATCCATCGTTTACAGCGTGGACTACAAGGGTATCTAATCCTTTTTGCTCCCCACGCTTTCGTGCCTCAGCGTCAGAACCGTTCTAGCAAGCTGCCTTCGCTTTCGGCGTTCCTACCGATATCAACGGATTTCACCCCTACACCGGTAGTTCCGCTTGCCTCTCCCGGCCTCTAGTTTAGCCGTATTCTTTGCAGTTCCAATGTTGAGCATTGGAATTTAACAAAGAACGCGCTAAACCGCCTACGCACGCTTTACGCCCAGTAAATCCGGATAACGCTCGCGCCTCACGTATTACCGCGGCTGCTGGCACGTGATTAGCAGGCGCTTATTCCTGAGGTACAATCATCCGAAGATTTTTCCCCCAGAAAAGAGGTTTACACTCCGAAGAGCTTCTTCCCTCACGCGGCGTCGCTCCTTCAGCCTTTCGGCCATTGAGGAAGATCCTCTGCTGCTGCCTCCCGTAGGAGTCTGGGCCGTGTCTCAGTCCCAAAGAGGCGGACCGTGCTCTCACACCCGCTACCCGTCATTGGCTTGGTGAGCCATTACCTCACCAACTACCTGATAGGACATAGGCTCCTCCCTATCCGGCTTACGCCTTTACTCTAATATCCGAAGATATTAGAGACTATCGGGTATTAGCCTCGCTTTCGCAAGGTTATTCCCGTGATAGGGGTAGATAACCAATGTGTTACTCTCCCGTTTGCCACTATTCTCTACTTGCAAGCAAGTAGAGAATCGTACGACTTGCATGCATTAGACACGCCGCCAGCGTTCATCCTGAACCAGGATCAAATTCTCAGAATAAGAATTTATCCTAGTATAATTAACAACACAAAGGTTAGATTTGCGGCCACAAAGAAAAGAAAATTTAAAGAACAAATTTGTTTTAATTATAAAATATCAAATTTTTTTGTCAACTGTTTTCTATGTTTTTGTCTCCACTCTTTTATTTTTTTATGATTCCCACTTAAAAGAATTTTTGGTACTCGTAACACTATTTTTTTACCATATTTATCTCTGATTGTCAACACTTCAGGGCGGGTGTATTGTGGATATTCCGCAATAATTTTTAATTTAGAATTTTCCTGCCTGCCGGTAGGTAGGCAAATTTTTAATTCAGTTTCTTCTTCTAAACTTTCAGGTTTAATAACTCCAGAAATCAATCGAGTGACAGCATCAACAACAATCATTGCTGGTAATTCACCGCCAGTCAGAATGTAAGGACCAATTGAAATTTTTTCATCAACAAATTTGTTTACCCTCGCATCAATCCCCTCATAATGTCCGGAGACTAAAATTAAATAATCTAACTTTGTATATTTTTTAGCAATCCTTTGGTTAAATTGTTTGCCAGTAGGTGTAAACAAAATAACTTTGCCCTTTTTATTTTTTCTTTTTGCTTTTCTAGAAACAATTGCTCGATAAATAACATCCGGTCTGAGTATCATTCCTGGCCCACCCCCATATGGCTTGTCGTCAACTGTTTTGTGTTTATCTCGAGTAAAATTGCGTAAATTAATAATTTTTATCTTGATCAACTTTTTGTCTTGTGCTCGTTTTATAATTGAGGTATTAAAATAGGAGTTAAAAATATCTGGAAAAATTGTAATAATATCAATTTGAAACATTTTCGAAATTTTAATAAGTAGAAATCGCTCTCAGAGCGATTTCTACTTTAAATATTTTAAGGAGGATTATAATTTTAATTCTGCCTCACTACCAGCTGATTTTTTTTCTGCTGTGGTAGGTTCTTCGATTTTTAGATTAACTCGCGCTCTATTTTTTAATCCAATAACGCGAAGTAAAGTTCTAATTGCGCGAGCGATGGAACCTTGTCGACCAATAATTCTTCCAACATCAGCTGGATTTACGCTAAGGCTAAGAAGAACACCCATCTCGTCAACGTGTCGAGTAATTTTTACATCTTCTGGATGTTCTACTAATGCCTTGACAACGTATTCTAAGAATTCTTGGTCTTTTGCTTTAGCTGCCATATTATTCTTCTTAGCAAATTACGATATAATAAACTATTATCGACCTTTTTCTGTTTTAAAGTATAGTATACTTAAAAAAATTTGTCAAGATCCTGTTCGGTTAATATCGAAAAGATGAATTAATATCGGGAGAAAAGACATCTTTTCTTCTCTGATGGTTTTGTTCGGCCTTTTCAATAACCGGATATCTTACAGCATCTTTTATAACTATTTTTTTAAAATACTTAAGCATTCTTGGGCGATGGCCAATTCTTCGTCAGTTTTTATTGTTAAAAATTTTGCTTTCTTTAAAAAATTTAAGCCTTGTCGAATTTTTCTTCGCGTAATCGGTTTACCTTCACCAATTTTCCCAGTAAAAACTATTGCATCAGCTTTATTGAGAATTCCCCAATAAGCGCTAATATATTTTTGGATCCGATAAATAAAAATCTCAAAAGCCAATTTTGCCCGCGGATTTTTATCTTTTTCCTTTAATAATTGCAAATAATTATCAATCCCGCAAATACCTTTTATCCCAGATTCAAAATTTAAAATTTGATTAGTTTTATTAATTATTTCAGTGATATCTTTATAATCTTTGCTCTCAGCCATTTTTCTCTGAATATCAATAATAATCCCCGGATCAATATCTCCACTTCGAGTCATCATTGTTATTCCTTCAAGGGGCGTAAAACCCATACTTGTATCAATTGGTTTTCCTTTATTAATTGCTGTAATACTACAACCACTCCCTAGATGGCAAGTAATTAATTTTAATTTGTTCAGAGGTTTTTTCAGGTACTTAGCTGCTTTCTGAGCTGTGTATTGATGAGAGATTCCGTGAAAACCAAATTTCTCAATACCAAAATTTTTATAAAATTCAAAAGGTATCGGATAAATTTTTGTTTTTAAAGGTAGATGTTTAAAAAAGGCAGTGTCAAAAACAGCAATATTCGGCACAGTCGGAAAATAAGTTAAGGTTGCTTTTATTCCGGCCAAATTATAGGGATTATGTAATGGTGCAAGATAATTGTATTTTTCCAACCTCTTAAGAGTATTAAAGGTAATAATAGCTGGTTCAACAAATTCATTTCCACCATGAACAACACGATGACCAATAGCGATAATGTCGGTTAGATCTCCAATCTCTTGTAAAGCCATTTTTATCGCCTTGTCATGAGATATTTTTTTATTTTCACCTAAATTCTCAAACTCATTTTTTTTAATTAAAACAAGTTTTCCTTTATTTAAAGAAAATAGTTTATATTTTAGTGATGTACTTCCTAAATTAAAAACTAAGATTTGAGACATAAAATTAATAATAATACAAAATTAAACAGAATGGCTAATTACTCTAATTGACCTAAAAGAAGATGTCTAATTTCTAATTGACCTAATTGACCTAATCAAGAGATAAATGTTCAATGTCCAATTTCCAATAAATTTTTAATTTTCCTCCTCACTTGGTTCTTTGACATAGACTTTTAAAGATTGTTTATTTTTACATGGCACTACATAGTGAGTCAAGTGAGGGGTTAAATTTTTAGTTTTTTATTTGTGTTTTTTATTTTTTATATTTTATATTTTATTTTTCTTCATCCGCGTGAATCCGCGTTTATCCGCGTTCCTCCAAGACAAACTCTATACCGGTGGATATTTTCTAATTAACTTTTTATATTTTAACTTTTCTTTTCCTTCAATTAATCCGTAAAGGGGTATTAAAATTAATGTTCCGAACAAAGAGATTACAGCGATTAAAAGAAATAAGGATCTAAATCCAAGGACAGAAGCGAGAAATCCGCCGACTACCCCACTTATCCCGGCAGCAATACCAGTTGCTGTAGATTCAATACTCCATTCTGTTGCCTCTTTTCCTTTATCAATTCGGCGAGTAAAAATTGCTAGCCAAGGAGGAAGGGAAATAGCCGTTCCAATTCCATAGATAGCTTGCAACAAATAAATATGCCAAACTTCTTTACTAAAATAATAACCCAGAAATACTAGACTTATTATCATTGACCCCCAAAAGAGAAAATGCCAGTTACTTTTTTTGTGCTTTATTTTATCCAAAAGAATCCCGATAGGAATTTGTAAAGCCGATTTGGTAATTAAAAAAATAGAAGCAGAGATACCTACCACCTTAACATTCCCACCTCTTATTTGTTCTGTAATAAAGATTGCAAATATTGGGTTAACCAAACCTGAAGCAAAAAAGAAAACAAAATCGGAAATTATTAAAATCCTTATTATCTTATTTATTTTTCTCAACATATTTAACATTGTCTTTTGTTATAAATAAAAATTTTGTTATTTCAATAAGAGAAAGATTTATTAAACCTAAAAATATTAAAATTAACCAGCTTTTTAGGTCTAAGGCAGTAACCCTTAAAATTTTTTGAAAAAATGGGGTATAAATAGCAATAAAAAACATTAAGTAACCAAAAAGCACACTTAAATTCAAAAATTTATTATCAAATGGATTGTAATGTAATATTGTTTTTCTTAGATGCTTACAGCTGTAAATATAGAATAATGAATCAATCCCCAATCCGACAAAAACCATTGTTCGGGCATAAGTTAAATCGTGAAAATACTTCCAAAGAAAGTAAAATAAGCCAAATAAAAGTAGGTCAGTAAAAATACTAATAATAAAAATTATTACTTTCATTTCTTTGTCTAAAATAGGAATTGAGTGCTGATAAGGCTTTTTTTGAATAATACTCTTCTCTCCTTTTTCGTAAGCTAAAGAAATCGACGGTAGACTATCTTCAATAATATTTACCCAGAGAATCTGAGCCGGCAAAACTGGTAGCGGTAAACCAAAAAATAAACTTAAAGAAATAATAATCATTTCAGTAAAACTTCCCGATAGTAAATACAAAACAATTTTTTTAATATTAGCAAAAATCGTTCTTCCTTCTTTCACTGCATCTACAATTGTCTTAAAATTATTATCAAGTAAAACAATATCAGCTGCCTCCTTTGCAACATCAGACCCTGAACCTAAAGCAATTCCGATATCCGCTGATTTTAAAGCCGGAGCATCGTTTACTCCATCGCCAGTCATTGCCACTATTTCCCCATCTTCTTGCAGTGCCTTAACAATTCTTATCTTATCCTTTGGTTCAGCTCGGGCATAAACATCAATTGCTTTAACTGTTTTCTTAAATTCTTTATCAGAAATCTTTTCTAAATCTTTACTTTCTAAAACTAATGCGCTATCCCTCGTTAAGATTCCAGCTTCTTGAGCAATCGCTTTCGCAGTAAATTTTGAATCACCAGTAATCATGATTGGCCTGATTCCTGCTTGACGACATTCTCTTATCACCTCCGGCGCTTCATTTCTTAAAGCATCTTTTAAAGCTATTAAAGCAACAAACGTTAATTCATTTACACTATTAATATCCATTGAGTATTCTTTTTTGGCTTCTTTATAAGCAACGGCTAAAAGTCTTAACCCTTTTGAGGTCAATTTGTTACATTTTGCAAATAGCTGTTTGCGGCGTGATTCGGATAGTTCTTTAACTTCTTTATTTATTTTAATAAATTTCGATATTTTAATTATTACTTCTGGTGCACCTTTAACAAAAATAAGTTTTTTGTTTTTAAAAAGATGATCTAATTTTCCTCTAACTAAATGCAAAGTAGCCATCCATTTTTTTTTGGAATCAAATGGAATTTCATCTGTTCGCGGATATTTCTCACGAATTTCTCGTATATGCAGTCCATTTTGAATTGCTGCTTCCAATAATGCTTTTTCTGTTGGTTCTCCACTTATTTTCCAAGCATGAATTTCATCTTCTGGATTTTCGATTATTGCATTATTACAAAGAAGAGCAATTTTTAAAGCAAGAGACTTTATTTCCTGTAGATTCTCTTTTGAGCTAGTGATAATTTCTGAAACAGTCATTTTTCCTTTTGTTAATGTTCCGGTTTTGTCAGAACAAATAACAGTTACTGAGCCTAATGTTTCTGCGGCAATCAATTTTCTAACTAATGCATTCTTCTTTAGAATCCTTTGCATTCCAACTGTTAAACAAATAGTAAGACCAATAACTAAGCCTTCAGGGATCCCGCCAACAGCAACAGCAACCGCTGTTAAGAGCATTTTTAAAAATGGTTGACCAAGCAATATGCCAGTTAAAAAAAGAATAAAACAAAGAGTGCCAATTATAACTCCAATAAATCGAGCTAATTTACCAATTTTAATCTGCAGTGGTGTCGGTTTTTCTATCTCTTTTTTAACTAAAGAAGCAACTTTTCCTAATTCCGTTGCTAAACCAGTAGCAACAACAATTCCCTTTCCTCGGCCACTGGCAATCTTAGTTCCTGAGTAAACCATATTTTCTCTTTCGGCTAAAGATGTGCCTTTTGGTAAAATTTCTACTCTTTTAGTTGAAGGTAATGACTCACCAGTTAATACTGCTTCGACAGTTTTTAAATTATAAACCTTAATTAAGCGCGCATCGGCCGGAACAACATCACCGGCTTGCAAAATAATCACATCTCCAGGAACAAGATATTTTGAATTAATAAATTTTTCTTTTCCTTCACGAATTACTATTGTATTATATTCAATCATTGTTTTTAATCGTTCGAGTGTTTTTTCTGCTTTATTCTCTTGAAAAAATCCAAGTAAAACATTAATAAACACTGCTGCTAAAATAACACTCATATCAATAAATTCCTGTAAAGCAAAACATATAGCCGCAGCGATAAGCAAAATAAGAATTAAAGGGCTTCTAAATTGTGCAAGAAAAATCTCTATTGTTTTTATTTTTTTTTCTTCAGGAAAATTATTTAATCCATATCTCTCCAGGCGAGAAATAGCCTCTTTTTCCTTTAAGCCTTTTTCACTAGAATTTAATATCTGAAAAATTTTATCGGTTGACAAATTGTGCCAATTCACTTTTTTCATTTTAGTGATAAAAAATTTGGTAAAAAATTCCAACAATAAAAATTAAATAAATTATGTAAGCAAAAAATTTTGGTAGCTTAAAACTATACTCTGGCTGTCGGTTTCCGTATTTTTTTGCACGATAATAAGTCATTATTAAAATTATTCCTTGTAGTCCAGTCAAAATTCCTCCGGACAAAGCAATGACCTGAACAAAACTTCTAACTCCCGATAAAAATAAAATTAAGGGGATAAAAACAGCCAGTAACCAGGAGTAGATTTTCTTAATTTTATAATCTTTTATAAATAAATCCATTAAAATATAACCGAGTGTCAAAAATGATGTAGTCATTGTTAAAATTCCAAAAATACTACTAATTGTGAGGACATCTTTGGGCATTACTTTTACCAAACCGGTTAAGGCTGTTTCTGTTGTTTTTTCGCCACATAAACCAACAACTGTTAGAGCAAAAATAAAGTAAATAATTGTCGGTAAAACTCCTCCTAAGATAATTGCTTTTTTTAAATGCTTTATTTTTGAACGTAGTATTTGTCTTGCCATTGGTAAAGCAGAAGCACCACCTAGAGCAAAAAGTGTCACACCGTAAGGAAAAAAAATATTTTTAAAATTAATTTTATTTATATGTTCCCAATTAATATTTCCCACACCAAAGTAAGCGATCAAAAAGACAATCGCTACTAAAGCAAAAACCATAAAAATCTCTAAATGAGAAATTGTTTTTACCCCAGTAAAAACAATTAAACTAGCAATAAACCAAAAGATTAGGCTGTAAACAAAAGGAGAACCGCCAAAATGAGGATTAAAAATCAACCATAAAAATCTACCGACTCCAATAGTATAAGCAGTTAAAGCACCATAAGTTCCTAAAATTAGAGAAAGTGTAATGGTAATTTTACCAGTTTTCCCGAGATATTTTTTAGCATAACCAGCCATTTGAAGATTTTCTTTTGTTCTCAAAATTGTTTCACCATAGCAGAGTGAAACTATAATCATCACGGCAGTAAAAATAATCAGATAAATTACGCCAACCCAAAAACCTGATTTTTCAAAAGCATAAGGTAGAGCAAAAATCCCCGCCCCGACAATTGTGCCGATTAATACGGCTGTTGCTCTAAAAAATTTATTCATAATTAATTTATTATTACATTTCCTCTAAAACATCGATTCCGAGAAGTTTCAGGCCATTTTTAATTACCTGTGCAACCGATTTAATTAATGCTAAACGCTCATTTTTTAAATTTTCTGACTCAGCGTTAAGAACAGAATGCTTTTGGTAAAACTCATTAAATTTTTGGCTTAAATTTAATAAATAATTAGATAAATAAGCAGGATTATACGTTTCTAGGCTCTTTTTCAATATCTCAGAAAAATTAAATAAAAAAGTGCACAAATCCAATTCTACTACATTACCCAAATTTGAAAAAGAATTTTTTTTGGAATCGAAATTTTTGACTTTTCTTAAGATGCTTTTAATTCTCGCGTATGTATATTGAATATAAGGACCAGTTGCTCCCTCAAAAGAAATTGATTCTTTCGGCTTAAAATTAATATTCTGTTTTGGGGTAAATTTTAAAAAGAAAAATTTAATTGCGGCTAAAGCAATTACTTTTGCCCGATAAGACGCTTCTAAGGGGGTAATATCTTTTTTCCGGGCGAAAATCTCTGTTTTCGCTAAATTTATCATTTCATTTAACATATCATCTGCTTCGACAATTTTCCCTTCTCGCGACTTTATTTTACCTTCGGGTAAAAAAACCATTCCATAAGAAAGATGATAACAATTTTTTACCCAAGAAAAACCAAAAATAGCCAAAATTTTAAATAAAATTTTAAAATAGTAATCTTGTTCCGAAGCGACAATATAAATCGAACAATTTGGTTTAAACTCATCATACTTTAATTTAGCTAAGCCAATATCCTGGGTAACATAGACACTTGTTCCATCAGCTCTAATTAGAACCTTTTTATCAAATCCGTATTTACTCAAATCTATTTCAATAGCGCCGTCTTTCCGCCGAGAGCATAAACCTCTTCGTAACGCCCGTAAAACTATCGTTTTACCTATTTTATAGGTTTCGCTTTCAAAATACCACTTATCAAATTTTATACCAAAGTCTTTATAAGTTTTTTTTAAACCATCTATCGTCCATTTAGTCAATTTTTGCCAAAGAACAACTGTTTCCGAATCTCCTTCTTCCCATTTCTTTAACATTTCTTGTGCCTCAGCTAATAATTCGGGATTTTCTTTTACTCTTTTCTCAAATAAGATATAAAAATCACCGACAAAATGGTCACCTTTTTTATCTTTTGGAACTTTTCCTTCACCCCATTTTTTATAAGCAACCATTGCTTTACATATATGAATACCTCGATCATTGATTAAATTAGCACGAATAACATCATAGCCCAAAAAAGAAAAAATATTTGCTAAGGCCATGCCAAGAAAATTATTCCTTAAGTGACCAAGATGTTGTGGTTTATTTGCATTTGGTGATGAAAATTCAATTAAAATTTTTTTATTTTTTCCGATATCTGATTTACCAAAATCATCACCCTTTTTTAAAATATCTCTAATTGTTGTCTCAAAATATACTTTTTTATTTATAAAAAAATTGAGATAAGGTCCAACATTTTTCACATCAACAATAATCTTGTTCGGTTTAAAACTTTTTACAAATTCTCCTGCTATTTTTTCAGGAGATTTATTTAACAATTTTGCTACAGAAAAACAAGGTATAGAAACATTACCCATTTTTTGATTTGGTGGTACTTCTAATTCAATTTCTAATTGTAAAAGTGCCTTTTTTTTCGGATATAGTTTTAAAAGAGTTTCTCTAAAGAGATAAATTATTTTTTGTTTTAATGCTTCAATAGTCATAAATCATTTCCTATTAAGTACATTAGAATAGTCTATTTTGTTTAACCTCCCATTCATCGACTTTTATTTTTATTTTTCCATAAACACCATCATAGCCTGGTTTTTTAATTACTTTTCCTTCTCGCATATTAAAAATTGCTTGAACAATTTCGGGAATTGTAATTTTTAATAAATCTTCCTTATTTAAGTTTAGCAGAATATTAAATTCATTACCAGCCTTTTTAATCATTCTTTTATATTCACTTTCAACTTTTTTTGTTTTCTTTCCAACACCGTATATTTGCCCAATAATTTCTGGCAAAGGAATCAAACTTTTAAAATCAACTGCGTTTTTTGGTTTAAATCCCAGTGGCCGGTCAGCTAAATCATCAACTCGGTGCAAAACACCAATAGTTAAGGGTAAACCACATTTTGGGCAAATATTTTTATTTTTCTTTGCTAACTCGGGTGATAAAGAAATACCACATAAACGATGTCCATCAAAATGATATTTACCTTCCTCAGGAAAAAATTCAATTGTGTACTTAAAATTTTTTCTTGTTTTAATTGTTTCAATAATATTTTTATAACTTAATTCTTCTAATTCTAACACATTTGCCTCGCGCCCTAAATTACTTGGTGAATGAGCATCAGAATTGCTTATTAAGGTAAATCTATCTAATGCTGATAAACGCCAATTCATTGGCGGATCGCTACTTAGACCTGTTTCGAGAGCAAAAATATATTTTGTCATTTCTCCAAAACATTGTTCAATTGAATCAAAGCCAGATTTTGATCCAAATAAAGAATACCAGGGAGTCCAGACATGTGCGGGAACAATAAAAATTTCTTTTGATATATCAAAAAGAATTTTTGTTAACTCTTCAGTATCTATTCCTAAAATTGGCCGACCATCTGCTTTAAGATTAAATTTTTCTCCTAATTTTCTATTAATCTTTTCAACTACTTCTAAATTTGGTGCAAAAATAAGCAGATGTATTCTTCTAACTTTATCTTCTTTTTTGTAAATACAAGAAACTTCTGTAGTTAAAACAAAATTTGTTACTTTTAAATCATTTTTATATTTTTTCAAATGATATATTCCCGGCATCACCTCAATTAATTCTTCTTTTAATTCTTCAAACCATCCTGGATGTGTAAAATCACCTGTCGTAAGAATATTTATTCCCTTAATTTTTGCCCATTTATCCATATGCTCTAAATTCATATCTTTCGAGGTTGCTCGGGAATATTTTGAGTGAATATGAAAATCAGCAATATATTTCATAAGAGTATTATAACAAAAAAACTGGAAAAATCCAGTTTTTTAAAATCCCCGCACTGGCCTACTCTCACATTCGCTAAGCGAATATTACCATCGGCGCTGGCGTGCTTAACTTCCGTGTTCGGGATGGGAACGGGTGTTTCCACGCCGCTTAAAGCACGAGGAAGATAATTTTTTACAATTTTGACCCTTAGCGGGGCAATTTAGAAAAGCAATGACCGTTAGTACTCCTCGGCTTAACTCCTTGCGGAGCTTACACCTAGAGCCTATCAAACCGGTAATCTCCCGGTGGTCTTTGAATCCTAATCTTGGAGACGGCTTCGCGCTTAGATGCTTTCAGCGCTTATCCAATCCCTTAAAGGGATATAAACCGAACGTGGCTACTCAGCAATGCCCTTGGCAGGACAACTGATACACCAGAGGTTCGTCTTTCCCGGTCCTCTCGTACTAGGGAAAGGCCTCCTCAGGATTCGACGCCCACGGCAGATAGGAGACCGAACTGTCTTACGACGTTCTGAACCCAGCTCGTGTAACGCTTTAATTGGCGAACAGCCAAACCCTTGGGAGCTTCTCCACCCCCAGGATGCGTTGAGCCGACATCGAGGTGCCGAACCAGGCCGTCGATATGGACTCTCGGGCCTGACTAGCCTGTTATCCCCGGAGTAGCTTTTATCCGATGATCTTTGCGCCGCCTATACGGACGCATCGGTTCACTAGGTTCGGGTTTCCCCTCTGCTCGACTTGTAGGTCTCGCAGTCAGGCTGGCTTATGCCCTTGCACTTTCAGTTCCGTTTCCATCGGAACTAAGCCAACCTTTAAACGCCTCCGTTACCTTTTAGGAGGCATCCGCCCCAGATAAACTGCCCACCAGACACTGTCCCCCTGTGACTAGCAGGAGTTAGAATTAAAATTGAATCAGGGTGGTGTCTCATTGGCGTCTCGAAAAATCGAGACTCCCACCTACGCTTAACAGACTCAACCTTAATCCAATGTCAAGCTGCAGTAAAGCTTCACGGGGTCTTTTCGTCTAGCCGTGGGTAAAGCGCATCTTCACGCTTATTGCAATTTCGCCGAGCCCCTCGTTGAGACAGTTGCCAAGTCGTTACGCCATTCGTGCAGGCCGGAACTTACCCGGCAAGGGATTACGCTACCTTAGGACGGTTCATATGTTAACTCACAATCACTTGTGAGATCGGACTATATCTTCACATTTCGTTTAAATTAACGAAATGTGTCTGGCGTATAGTCTCTGAGGATCCCCGACTGAATTAGTTAATTTTTAATTTAATATTTTTAAGAGTATATTTTCTCTTTCTCCCACGACTTTTATTTAATTCTTTTCTTAATGCAAGGATTTTCCATAATCCTTCGTTGGTTAAATGCTTCTTTTGGTATATCATCTTAATAATACGTGAAAATACGGAAAAATTCTTCTTTTTTGACGCTGAAAGAAAATGAAATTTTTTGAAGAAAGGAAGTACTTTCTCATATAGAGCGTTAATATTTCTTACCTCATACATCAACAAACCATCTTTTCTTTGACGTATTCTTCCACAACCTAGATACCGCTTTATCAAAGACAAAATTACTCTATCTTTTTGGGATACATTGAAAGATGGATCTAAACCATAGCCAGAAGTAAAATCGTCTCGCTTTTTAACAGAAACATTAAAACTTCCTTCTCCATCAACAAAGCCAGCAATATACCAACCAATATGATTGGGTATTTTTTTAAGCCATTTTTCTGAATCCATATTAACCTCTTATACTAATTCACATCGGGTTTCCTGCGGATAATCTGTGGCTGCTACATTGTTACTTCCCGCAATAATAACGAGAAAGTAGTAACAGCTTTAAACCAGACTTCCCCGCATACAGCCAGATTTTTTTAGGTAACTACAACCGTCTAGATTATAGTTACCGCCGGCGTTCGTCAGCGCTTAGGTTCACCGCTACATCTCACTTAAAGTAAGATTTGACGGATCCCCTTAACGTTCTGACACTGGCCAGGCGTCAGCCCCTATACATCAGCTTACGCTTTGTGCAGGGACCTATGTTTTTGTTAAACAGTCGCTTGGCAAACTTTCGCTGCGGCCTTGACCTCTCGGCCAAGACAGTCCTTATTCCGAAGTTACGGACGCTTTTTTGCCGAGTTCCTAAACGAGGGCTCACTCGTCCACCTGAGCATACTCTGCCCGCCCACCTGTGTCGGTTTGCGGTACGGATAAAATTGATTCCCCCGCTGAAAGAGCGGACTCTAGAAGTTTTTCTTGACTCCTTTATCTCCCGAATCTCCCCTTGCGAGGATTTCACTTGAGAAAATTTCTTTGATTCCACGGATTTACCAATGGAAGAAATTTCCTCTTGGACGCGAATAGCCAAATCGCGCTCGGGATTAAAAGAAGTGTCACTCCATCGATTAAGGAATCAATTTTAGGGCTGGAATATTAACCAGCTATCCATCACCTATGCCTTTCGGCTTCGGCTTAGGACCGCCTAACCCTGGGATGATCATCAGTGCCCAGGAAACCTTGGGCTTACGGTGGTTCGGATTCTCACCGAACTTTTTGCTACTTATACCAGCATTCTCTCTTCTCCACGCTCCACCCTTGCTCACGCAAGAACTTCACCGCGTGAAGAATGCTCCCCTACCGCTCGATTAGTAAACTAATCAAGCCCCTGTCTTCGGTATCGAGCTTAAGCCCCGATATATTTTCGGCGCAAAACAACTTGACCAGTGAGCTGTTACGCTTTCTTTAAAGGATGGCTGCTTCTAAGCCAACCTCCTGGTTGTCCAAGTCGTTTCACCACCTTTCACACTTAGCTCGAATTTAGGGACCTTAGACGAGGGTCTGGGCTGTTTCCCTTTTGACTGACGGAGCTTAGCCCCCATCGTCTGACTCCTGTTGCAAAAACTTTCGACATTCGGAGTTTGGTTGGATTAAGTAGGAAAACCCACCTTAATCCATTCAGTGCTCTACCGTCGAAAGCTGGCCAACAGGGCTAGCCCTACAGCTATTTCGGGGAGAACCAGCTATCGCCGAGTTCGATTGGTTTTTCGCCCCTACCCACAACTCATCCCATGGTGTTGCACGGCCAACGGGTTCGGGCCTCCTCCCGTATTTCTACGGGATTCACCCTGGTCATGGGTAGCTCACCCGGCTTCGGGTCTACTCCCGGCAACTTATCGCCCTTTTCAGACTCGGTTTCCCTACGGCTCCCCCAATTAAAGGGTTAACCTTGCTACCGAGAGTAACTCGCTGGTTCATTCTTCAATAGGAACGCCGTCATCCCGCACCTTTCAGACATAAAAAGTCGCCAGTTTTTACAGAACTTTTTATTTTCGCAAAGAACTAGTCAAAACAATTAGGATTATTATCAAATATCTTGGTATTTGACGACTTTTTGTAAGTAAGCAAAAAACTTCATTATTATTCAAAATAATTGTCTTATTAGGAGTGCTGAATATTTTGTCAAATACATGTCTGAAAGGTGCGGGACTCCGACTCTTTGTTGGCATATGGTTTCAGGTACTATTTCACCGCCCTCACCGGGCTACTTTTCACCTTTCCCTCACGGTACTTGTTCACTATCGGTCACCAAGGGTATTTAGCCTTAGGTGATAGTCCACCTTGATTCATGCAAAATTCCACGAGTTTTGCACTACTCGGGATTAAGTAATTATAAACAAGAAGCTCCCTTTCGAATACAGGACTTTCACCTTCTTTGGTAGACCAATTCCAGGTCTTTCTTCTAAGGAACCCTTATTTACTCTGCTTTGTAGGAAGCAGAACATTACTTATCCCACAACCTCTTATAAGACATTTTGGGCCTACACCCTTTCATCCGAGATTGAGCTTGCACAAAGCAAACTCAGTTCAAGGACTTAGGTCTTATAAGATTTAGGCTCTTCCCTTTTCGCTCGCCACTACTTAGGGAATCACTTTTGTTTTCTTTTCCTCTGGGTACTAAGATGTTTCAATTCCCCAGGTGCCCCTCCATCTCGGTCAATGAGATGGATAATGCAGTTTAATCTGCATTGGGTTTCCCCATTCGGAAATCCTCGGATCAAAGGTTGCTTGCCACCTCCCCGAGGCTTATCGCAGGCTGCTACGTCCTTCATCGGCCCTTGGTGCCAAGGCATCCACCATATGCCCTGTAGCTTTCTAAATTGCCCCACTAAGAATCAAAATTGTAAAGAGCAAATGAAAAAACCGCTTCCAAGCGGTTAGTTTTGTATTGAAAAATACGGTCTATAAATCACCCGCTTGGATGGAATTTACTTAAATAAATATTTTTCATAAAATTAAACATTTCGAGAAAAATTATAGACTAAAATTAAAAATTGTCAATAATAAATCTGTGGATAAGTTATCTTTAATTATATTTCTTCCAATCAAAACCAATTTTTGAATCGTTAAATGGAATTCTTTCCTCATCAGGATTTTTAGGATTATAGGGTTCGGTTGTATGATAAAAAAGCAAAACTGGTTTATCTTTTAAAACTTTATAACCATGAGCTACGCCTTTTGGGATAAGAATCAATTTATAATCATTCTCTCCAGCTTCAATTATCTGAACTTGTCCTTTTGTTGGAGAATCTTTTCGTAAATCATATAAAACAATTAAGGCAGTTCCAGAGGCAACAAACCACAAATCATCTTGTCTTTTATGCCAGTGAAATGCTTTAATTGTGCCAGGATAAGCAACAGTAAAAGTAGTTTGCCCAAATTTTTTTATTAAGCCCTCGTCAGCCCTTAAAACCTCTATCAAGAAACCGAGTTTTTTTATACTTTCTCCTTTCTCCACAACATCAGGATGAACAACTAACTTTTTGATTTTAACACCATCAATCATTTTTATTTGTTTACCTTCTTAATACGGAAGGGGGGAGATTCGAACTCCCGAGGGAAAAATCCCAACAGGTTTTCGAGACCTGCGCCTTAAACCACTCGGCCACCCTTCCTTTTTAATATTTAACACTAATATTTTTAGAAACAATTTCAATCCAGGTCCTTCCACGATTAAACTTTACTTCTTTTCCTTCATTATCAAAAAAGTGAGTACGACCATTTTTTAATTTTTTCCAGAAACCATAAATTTTCTTACCATTTTTGAAAATCACTGCCCTACCCTCACCTTTCATTCTTATTTTTCTTCTTCCCTCATCATCAATTATTGAGATATCAGTAATTTGAATAACTACATTCTCTGTACTTATTTGTTCGCCATTTTCGTCAATGAATTTTTTATTATTTTGGTATCTAAAATATTGATTTTTAAAATTATCATATTTCCATTCAACAGGTTCGCTGTAACTGATTTCTATTTTATTAACCTTACCTCTATTTTGACTACTATCTTCAAATTTCCAAGCATCAAAATCTTTTACTGATAAATTTCCCCAAGAAGAATTCAAAAATTTTTTAACATTTAGATAAAGATTATGTGGTGCCTTTTTTGAGTAATCTCGCCAAAAATATATTCCCTGAGCACTAAAATCATCGACATTATAAAAATCATAATAACCCATTTTAATTTTGCGTAATACTTCCGGTGAACCACCGGCATGAACATAAATTCCCTTGTATTCTTCAGCTATTTCGGCAAAATAAGGACGAGCTGAACGAATCGGTCCTATTTTTTCCGGTAAACTTACCGTATCAAAAATTGCTAAAAAACGAGTAATTCCTGCCTCAACTGGTGCCTCATAAACTATCGAAGCAAAACTAAGTCCCGCTTGCGGTCGCGCTTTATCTAAATTATCATACATCACACCTATTGGCAAAAATTTATATTTTCCAAAATAATAAAGACCGTCAAGGGGTCTTATATTCTCTTTCTTTCCTGTATTTTCTATCAACTTATTTTCGTGACTTTGCAAAGAAGTATCTTTATTTAGACAAGCGACACCAATTACTAAAAGAAAAAATAAAATAAAGAATACAAATTTTAATAACAAATATCTTTTTCTGCTATTTTTCATAAATTTAGCAACAATTATTTTTCTTCTATTTTTTCACTTTTTACCTTTTCTTCTTTTTCTTCTTCTTTTTCTTTAGTTTCCATTGGTTTTTCTATAATCTCTTCCTCAACCGGTTTAGTAATTTCTTCCTTTATCGGCGCTTCAACAGTGACAACAACATCTTCCGGTTTATTTAAAATTTTCAATGTTGGCGGAATTTTTAAATCTTTAATACGGATTGTATCACCAACTTCTTTAAGATTCGAGATATCAACCGCAATATCATGAACAATATCTTTAGGTAAACATTCAACCTTTATTTCTTCAATTTGTGGGACAAGAATATTCCCTTTCTCTTTCACAGCTGGAGCCTCTCCAACTAATTTTAGTTTAATGTCTACGGTTATTTTTTCGCCAGCTTTAATTTGATAAAAATCAACATGAATGATCCTGTCAGTCACGGGGTGACGTTGTACATCGTGAATAAGAACGTTAACTGGTCTTTGATTATCAATTTTTAACTCAATTAAATCACTCTCACCAGCCTGTTTATATACCTTTTCAAAATCTTTTAGTGAAACCACTAAAGATAATGGTTTTATTTTGTGTCCGTATATAACCGCCGGAATTAAACTTTGTCGACGTAATCTTTTCACTTTTTTTCCGATTATTTTTCTTACTTGTGCATTTAATTGGTGCATAGTATCTGCTTTACTATATATAAATTAACAAAAATATATAATTCGTATAAAATTACAAATGTTATATCTTTTGTTTTTTTCTAATAAATGTTGGAATTTCCAATTCGTCTTCGATAACAATATTTGGTATTTTTGTTTCAATTTTCTTTTCTTTTACTTTGGATATTATTTTATTATCCTCAGGATGTTCTTTTTTTAATTTTATTTTTGTCTCTAAAATACTTTGTTGTACTTTTTTTTCAAAATCAAGCTCTAAACCGGTAGCCAAAATAGTTAATTTTAATCTTTGATTAAAAGAATGGTCAATTACAGTTCCAAATATAATTTTGGCATTTTCTGCGGAAATTTTTTTTATTTGTTCAGCAATATCGTTAATTTCTGAAACAACTAAATCTTCGCCTCCAAAAACAATAAACAAAATTTTTTCTGCTGTTTTAACCGGCAAATTTAAAAGAGGATTTTCTAATGCATTTTTAATGGCACGAGATGAGCGTCCTTCACCTTTCTCTTCGCTAACACCTATTAAGGCAGGACCACTATCTTTTAAGATAGTTTTAATATCAGAAAAATCAACATTTATTAATCCTGGTTTATTGATGATATCATAAATCCCTTGAACTGAACTTCTTATTATTTCATCAACCACATTGAAAGCATTAAGTATAGGTGTGTTTTTATCAATTAATTGTAAAGCTCGGTCATTACTTATAGTTATATTTGTATCAACATAAGAAATCAAATTTTTTAAACCCTGTTCAGCAATAATTTTACGCTGCCGTCCTTCAAAAGAAAACGGTTTTGTCACAATAGATACTGTCAGAATTCCCATTTTTTTTGCTATTTCAGCAACAACTGGTGTAGCTCCTGTACCTGTCCCTCCTCCAAAACCAGAAATAATAAATAATAAATCCGTTCCTTTTAAATTCTCGGCAATCTCTTTTTTATTCTCCTCAGCTGCTTTTTCACCAATCTCTGGATTCATACCTGTGCCAAACCCATGAGTTAATGAACGACCAATTCGTAACCTTTTATGAGCCGATGTATGTGCTAAAGCCTGTGCATCAGTGTTAATCGCTAAAAAATTAATACCTCTCATTCCAGATTTCATTAATCTGGTAACTATTGTACAACCAGCACCACCTACTCCAACAACTTTTATTTTTGTATTACCAACAATTTTATTTTTTTTCTTTCTTGCCATATTAGGTTAAGGTAATATTTTTTTAAAATATCTTTTGAACAAATCGGCGAAATTAAATCTATTTATCCTTTTCTGTGGTTTCAGATACATTTCTCTGCCCCAGAGAAGTAAACCGATTACTGTAGCATATTTCGGATCAAAAAATTTTTTATTAACTGCCTGGAAACCTCCGGGAACTCCAAGAATTGCTGGTAATTTTAATACTTTTTTTGCCAAATTTACTAATCCGCTTAATTTCGCTCCGGCACCAGTTAAAACTACTCCTGCCGGCAATTTTCTGCTTCGGTCAATCTTTTTTAGTTCATTATCAACTAATTTAAAGATTTCTTCACAACGAGCATTTATTATTTCAACAATTGTTTTTCGACTAACACTTTCCGTTTCATTTTTATCTAACTCATTCAAATTTATTATTTCATGCTTACTTATTTTATCAATTATTGCCGAACCATAATTCATCTTTATTTTTTCAGCTAAATCCATTGATATTCTCAAACCAATAGCAATATCCGAAGTAATATGCCGCGATCCAACTGGTAAAACTTTTATAGCTAGAACATCTCCCTCCTCAAAAACAATTATTGAGGTGGTTGTATCACCAATATCAATAACAGCAACACCTAATTCTTTTTGTCTTTTATTTAAAACTGCTTGAGCCGAGGCAATGGGAGTAAAAACTAGTTCATCATCCTTGATACCAACGCGATATAAACATTTACGTAAATTTTTAATCTGGGACTGTAATCCCAAAATAATTTGTGCATTTACTTCTAAACGAATACCTGTCATTCCGACTGGGTCTTTAATATCGGGCTGATTATCAACAGTAAAAGAGCGAGGAATTACATGAATAATTTCATAGTTTGGGGGCGTAGCAATAGTTTGGGCCGTCTCTAAAACACGCTCTACATCGCTTTCTTTTATTTCACCATCAGGGTGTGAAATAGCGATGACACCGCGAGAATCCTGTGAGATAATATGTGTTCCCGAGATAGCAACAAAAGCGTGATCAAGTGATAAACCAATTATTTTTTCTGCTTTATCCAAACAATGTGAGATACTTGCTACTGTATCCTCAATATCAGTAATTATTCCCTTATTAATACCTGTTGAAGGTCCTTCAACTATTCCAATTAAATGTAAATTTTTTTGTTCGTCGACACGTGCACTAGCTAACTTAATATTACTTGAGCCAATATCTAAAGCATTGATTATATTGTCATTTGATAGCATAAGATAAAATTACAAAAACAATTGTCTTATATAAGGATAAAAAATCATTACTCCAATAACTACTGAAACAATTGCTGCAAGTAGAAGAGCGGCGGCAGCCATATCTTTAATTATTCTTGCACTTTGGTCTATTCTCGGTTTCAAAAAATCAATTAAACGCTCGAGTATTGAATTAACTATCTCAAGAATTAATACAGAAAAAACTAGAAGTAGAATTACTATTCTCTGTGCTAAACTTAGAGGAAAATAAAATGTTGCAAATAAGACCAGAATAGCAATTACTATTTCTATACGAAAATTTTGTTCATAACGAAAAGTATAAACTAATCCGTGGCAAGCATTTTTAAAACTCCTTTTTAATAGTCTTGCATTAAACATACCTTAATTTATTTAACAAATTTTTTTCCTTTTTCCGCATTTTTTTACCATGTTCAAAGCCAAGTAAATGTAAAACAGAATGTATTAAAATAATTTTTAATTCCTCTTTTATTGAGCGTTTATAAACTTTTGCCTCTTTTTTAATAACTGGCCAACAAATAATAATTTCTCCCTTTGGTAATTTTTCCTGACTTAATTCCAGACCAGAAAAACTTAAAACATTGGTTACTTTATTTTTCCCGCGGTATTTTCTGTTTAATCTTTTAATTAGCTTTCTGCCAACTATAGCAACTGAGATATTTAGTTTTCTATCAATAGTTAATAATATTCTTCTTAACAATAGTCTAATATATTTTTGATTTACTCTGGCTTTTGTTTGATTATTAATTTCTATTAACATTTTGGATTATTTAATCATCTCGCCCGTTGGGTAAGTTTCGTCATCAGGAATAGTAATTACCTTCCATTTTTTATATCCGAGACGTTCATAAACTTCTTCTGAATATATTGGTCTTTTCTTTCCATCCTCTATTAAATAAACTGTCGTTGAACTAGCATATTTTATTAATGTTCCATCAGGTCGGTTTCCGGTATAAGTTTTCTTCTCTAAAAAATTAAAACTTTTTATCATCATTTGAAAAGTTGTCTTGAAATTCGCTTCTTTTTCTGTACCAAGATTATAAGTTAAAATATAAACATTGTTATTTTTCAAGATATAAAGATTTAATTTATCCGGACTCCAAATAGCTGGATAGCCGGCAATATTTGTTAATTCTGCTTCACTAATATCAATATCAGGCGATTGCTGGGCATACCAATCTTTTATTGATAACTTATCAGGATTTTCTGTAACAGAAACTTCGAAAAATTCACCAGTGTTTGTAACAATCATTACTTGTGTTTCATCTGTTTCGGGCAAAGGTTTAACTATCCACATCGCGGGATAAAATATTGAATAATTCCATTTTTTATTCGTATAAACTTTTATTAAATTTGACAAAGCAAGTTTTTGGTCAGAAACCAGTGGATTATTTAAATTAGAAATTTCTGCGCCATCAAGAAATCCATCATTATCCGTATCTGGATTGTTTATTCCAGTCTGATATATTTGTTCTTCAACATCTGTTAAACCATCTTTATCCGTATCTTGGCTTGAAGAAATTTGTGGGGCAATTTTAAATTTTTGCTTTTCCTTTTTAGTTTTCTTAACTATTAGAGCAAATGTATCTGCTGGAATAATATTTAAAGTCGTTGAAGCGGTTTGGATAGAAGTATCTAAACTTGTCGGCAAAATTGTCCAAAGATCATCTTTAAAATAACCAATTTTTAAATTTTTCTCTTGGTCAAGATTAACAATATCTTTATTATATTTAATTGAAATAGATACTGGTTTAGAAACAATAGGAATATCTGGGCCAATTTTATAAATCCCCCCAATAATATCATAAGTAGAGGTTGGTAAATTTTGAGGCATTTCACCTTTAAAGTCAACAACTACTTTCTCTTCTAAAGAATTTTTTGGAAAATAAAGTGTTGCTTGACTTAACAGCTTATTTTCTTTATTTCTAACTTCAGCAGATAACTTTCGTTCCGGTATTGTCTCTTCTTTTCGTGTTATAACAGGCGTTTTTTCTTTTGGTCTTTTTAAAACCGGTGTCGGACCTAAATATGATTTTAGCCAAAAATAAAAACCAATTCCTGCACCAACAATTATAATAAGTACTAAAAAGATAGTTAAACCAAATTTTGTCTTTTTTGTAATTGGTTTTTCCTTTTTTATCTCCTTGCTTATCTCACGTTTTTTTTTCTTAACATATTCAATTTTTCCCTCTCTAAATCTCTCCGGCATCACCGAAATAAATTCCTCATCGGGTATTTCTTTAGATTCTTTTTTGCCTTCAAATTTACCCTCCGATTGATTAAAATTTTTTTCTTCTTTTCTGTCAATTTCTTCAAACATACCAAAATTATTAAAAATAAATCTTATAGGACCTATAAGACCTATAGGACTTATAGGACCTATAGGACTTATAGGTCTTATCTTTTTATTTTATTTTCTCAATTTCTTTTTCTAAATTTAGTAATCTTGCTTTTGGATCAGAATTATTTGGATCAAAGCCAGTTTTT
>JAGGZP010000023.1 GCA_021161965.1 bacterium | reverse complement strand
TGAATAACGAAGAAAAAAAATCAAAAATGTATATCTTTAAAAAACTAGCTGCTTTAATTTCATATTTGGGCCCTTTTTCTCTGGTTATATTTATTTTAAATATAAAAGATGACTTTGTTCGACATCATTTACGTCAAGGTTTGATATTGTTTTTCTTTGAAATTTTCTTTACTTTCATCTGGCTAGTTCCAGCAATTGGTTGGATCGCTGGATTAATTGGTTGGTCTATTTGTAATATCCTTTCTTTAGTTGGTATAATTTTTTCTTTGATAGGAAAGAAATTGACAATTCCGTTAGTTAATTGGTTAGGAAAAAAATTAAAGATTTAATTGAAAAATTATGAAAAAAATAAAGTTTGTTATTCCTTTTGAGGAAATTACTATAAAAGATGTCCCAAAAGTTGGGGGCAAAAATGCTTCTTTGGGAGAAATGTTTCAAAAACTAACCAAAAAGGGAGTTAATATTCCCGATGGTTTTGCGACAACATCTGATGCTTATTGGTATTTTTTAGAGAAAACTGGTTTAAAATACAGAATTAAAAAAATATTGGAAGGACTTAATACACAAAATATTACGGATTTGAAAAAAAGAGGAAAAAAGATTCGTCAAATTATCTTAAACACAGAATTGCCCGGCGACTTTAGTAAGGCAATTATTAAAAATTATCATAAACTATCAAAAAAATATAAAATGAAAAATGCTGATGTTGCTGTTCGTTCTTCGGCGACAGCAGAAGATCTTCCTACAGCAAGTTTCGCTGGCCAGCAAGAATCTTATTTAAATATCCGTGGAGAAAAAGAACTTCTTTTAGCAGTTAGAAAATGTATTGCTTCACTTTTTACTGACCGGGCAATTTCTTATCGTGCTGATAAAGGTTTTAGTCAGTTTGCTATTGCATTATCTGTAGGAGTTCAAAAAATGGTTCGCTCTGATAAAGCTTGTTCTGGAGTGATGTTTTCTTGTCATCCAGAAACTGGCTTCGCTGATGTTACTGTAATTAACTCTAGCTGGGGATTAGGAGAAAATATTGTTAAAGGAAAAGTGACTCCAGATGAGTTTATGGTTTTTGAGCCAAATCTAAGAGAAAAACTTCGACCGATTATTAGTAAAAAATTAGGCACCAAAGAAGAAAAGTTAGTTTATACTAAAAATAGAAGTAAACCAACAAAAAATATTTTAACAACAAAGAAAGAAAGAGAAAAATTTACATTGAGCGATAGAGAAATTTTACAGCTAGCACGCTATTCAGTTATTATTGAAAAGCACTATGGTCGACCAATGGATATTGAATGGGCAAAGGATGGCCGAGATAAAAAATTATACATTGTTCAAGCGAGACCAGAAACAGTTCAGTCGCAAAAAAGAAAGGATGTTTTAGAAGAATATATTCTTTTAGGAAAAGTTTCAGGAAGAGCATTAGCTCGAGGCAAAGCAAAGAAAAGAAAATTTATTGTTTTAGCTGAAGGTGTTAGTGTCGGTTCAAAAATAGGGCAGGGGAAAGCAAAAGTGATTAAAGATATTAAAAATATAAATCAGTTTAAACCTGGTGAAGTTTTAATTGCTAAAGCAACCGACCCAGATTGGGAACCAATAATGAGAAAGGCAAAAGCAATTGTTACTGATGAAGGAGGAAGAACTTGTCATGCGGCAATAGTAAGTCGAGAGCTTGGTGTTCCTTGTGTTGTTGGTACAGGAAATGCAACTGAAAAGATAAAAAACGAACAAAATATAACAGTCAGCTGTGCTGAGGGCGAAAGAGGATATGTTTACAAAGGTTTGGTCCCCTACAAAATTAAAAGAATTTTTGTTAAAAATATTAAGCGACCAAAAACCAAAATTATGATAAATGTTGGGGAACCGGAAGAAGCGTTTGGTTTAGCATTTATCCCTAATGATGGTGTTGGTTTAGCGAGAGAGGAATTTATTATCAATAATTATATAAAAATTCATCCTTTAGCATTGATAAATTACCGAAAAATTAGAGATAAAAAAGTCAAGAAGCAAATTGATAAATTGACACTTGGCTATAAAAACAAGGTCAAATTTTATGTCGATAAATTGGCTGAAGGCATTGGGAAAATTGCTGCTGCTTTTTATCCAAAACCGGTTATTGTTCGTTTTTCTGATTTTAAAACTAATGAATACGCTAATTTGATTGGCGGGGAATTGTTTGAACCAAAGGAAGCAAATCCAATGATTGGTTGGCGTGGTGCTTCCCGCTATTATGATCCAAAGTTTAAAGAAGCGTTTGGTTTAGAGTGTCAAGCAATTAAAAAAGTTCGGGAAATTTTTGGGTTAGATAATGTAATTGTTATGATTCCTTTTTGTCGGACAATTAATGAAGCGAAAAATGTAATTAGAACAATGAAGGAATTTGGATTAGATAGAAAAAAGAGAAGAGGAATTAAACCTTTAAAAATTTATGTGATGTGTGAGATTCCGGCAAATGTAATTTTAGCGGAAGAATTTGCAAAGCTTTTTGATGGATTTTCAATTGGTTCAAATGATTTAACACAACTAACTCTTGGTTTAGATCGCGATTCAAATTTAGTTGCGCATTTATTTGATGAAAGAAATAAAGCAGTTAAAAAAATGATTAGAAGAATGATTAAGGTAGCTCATCGGTACCATTGCAAAATTGGTATTTGTGGCCAGGCACCAAGTGATTTTCCTGAATTTACAAAATTTTTAGTTGAAGAAGGAATTGATAGCATTTCTTTAAATCCTGATACAGTGGTAAAAACGACATTAAATATTCTTAAAATAGAGAAGAAATTGTATGGTAATTAATATTATTTTACTTCTAGTTTTTATTGCTTGTATTGTTAAGATTGTTTTGATATTAGTCAGTAAATTCCCAATGGTTGCTAATATAGATTTAAAACAGATTCCTCAAGAAAAAGAGAAGC
>JAGGZP010000012.1 GCA_021161965.1 bacterium | reverse complement strand
GTTATTGATAAAAAGAATGAGAAAATTTTAAGAAAAAATATTATTAAAAATCCTTATTTTAAAGAGGGATCGCCTCATGGAGCAAGATTTGCTAAAGCAATAAGAGCGGATAAAATAATCACTCCGCAAATTGGAAAGAATGCCAAACAAAGTTTAGAAAATTTTGCTATAAAAATTGAAATAATTCCTTTAGACAAAAAATTAAACGAACTGTTAAAAGATATTGAAGGTGAAAAAAATTAAAAAAATAGCTATAACTGGAGGAAAGGGGGGTACGGGCAAAAGTACTGTTGCTATTTTATTAGCAAATAAACTAAATAAAGAAAATAAAAAAATTATTCTTTGTGATTGCGATGTCGAATGTCCAAATGATTATTTACTAATTGGACAAAAACTTAAAAAACCAATTAAAAATACATATACCGAATTCCCAAAATTAATTAAACCAAAATGTAAAAAATGCGGGATATGTGTAAAATCTTGTTCTAGCAATGCGATTTTCCAAGCACCAGGCCAATATCCAATCTTTATTAAAAAACTTTGTTCCGGTTGCGGTCTTTGTTGGAATATTTGTCCATTTAAAGCAATTGTTCCCAAAAAAGAAAAAACAGGAGAAATTTTTATTAATAAAGTCAAAAAAAATTATTGGTTAATTACTGGCACAGCAAAAACAGGATTGGAAGAAACAGGGCCAGTAGTCAGAGAAACCAAAAAATTTGCTTTAAAATTTGCCCAAAAAATAAAAGCAGATGTTATTTTATTTGATACAGCAGCTGGAACACATTGTCCAGTAATTAATGCTTTATTAGACGTTAATTTTGCTTATTTAGTTACCGAACCAACACCGCTAGGCGCTTATGATTTGTGTTTGATTTTAGATTTATGTCAAAAACTTAAAGTACCAACAAAAATAATTTTAAATCGGGCAAATTTAGGGGAGAAAAAAAATATTGAAAAAATTGCCAAAGATTATAAAATAAAAATAGAACAAGAAATACCTTTTTCTAAAAAAATAGTTAAAGCTTACTCAAAAGGTCAATTATTAAATTTTGATTTTTAACTTCATGAATATGAAAAAGTGGATTTTACTTTTTCTTTTATTAATTTTATTTTTTCTCCCTAAACAAAAAATTTTAGCCAAAGAAAATAATTTTTGCAGTGTTTATTTTACCTTTATTGGTTGCCCAAACTGCGCTGTTACTGACCCAGTTGTTTTAATAAAATGGCCCAAAAAATATCCTAACTTAGTGATTATTGAATACGGATGGAAAGGCGGTGATTGGAAATCAATTAATTCACGCTTTTTTGGTGAATATGCCTCAATTTATAAAACACAGGCTGCTGTTCCTCAATTTGTAATTAGTAAAAATAATATTAAATTAGGAAGAATTGATGTTCCAAAAGCAGAAAATGATATTAAGAAAACAAAATCAAATCCCTGTCCATTGATTGATAAATCAATACCTTTTGAAAATCTTGATTTAAATAAACTTCCTGCTTTTCCAAAAATTTGGGCAAATGAGAGGGTTTTAATTAAATTAAACAGGAACGAATGGCTTTTCCAGTGGAATGGCAAAAATCCTCCGAGAACAACTGGCAAAGAAATATTTACTCAAAAAGAATTAAAAGAACTTCTTTTTACAGAAAATATTTTTGAAAAATTAGAAAATAAAGCATTCAATATTGTTCAGCCTCAAAAAGCTGAATTCTCAGGAATTGCCTTCCCTGGATCAGATTTTATTCCTTACGCTGAGTTTGAGAATGCAATAAAAATTAATCTTTCAAAAAAACCAGAAACTCCGCTCCAAGAAAAAATAAAACCGAAAAAAGAAAAAAAATCTGAAAAGAAAACCTCTTTTTTAGAACAGAAAGAGAAAGCTATTACACTTCCTCTTATCGGAAAAATAGAAACTGAAAAATTTTCTTTACCGATTTTAACTTTTTTAATCGCAATTGCCGATGGCTTTAACCCTTGCGCCTTTTTTGTCTTAACTTTCCTTTTGGCATCTTTAGTCGGTTTAGCTGGGGCTAGAAAAAAAATCCTTCTAGTTGGAACCATTTTTGTATTTTTCTCGGCTCTTTTCTATTTCTTGTTTATGAGTGTCCTGTTTAATGTATTTCAGCTGGGTAAAAAAATTGTTATCCTAACTATAATTGCCGGTCTAATTGCTATCTTCGCTGGTATTGTAAATATCAAAGATTATTTCTTTTTTCAAAAAGGGATTTCTCTAACCTTGCCGAAAAGTCGTAAAGAAAAATTTATTCAGAAAGTAAAAAATTTAAGTTTGACTAAATCTGTTTGGGCATTAATTACAAGCACAACAATCATTGCTGCCACTGTAAATATCTATGAGCTCTTATGCACTTTTGGTTTCCCAATGGTTTATACCAGAATTTTAACTCTAAGAAATCTCTCGTCTTTACAATATTATCTCTATCTGATTTTTTACAATCTAGTGTATGTTCTCCCTTTAGGAGTTATTGTTTTAATTTTTACTTTCACTCTAGGAAAAAAAACTTTTTCTCAAATATGGGTGAGAAGATTAAAGCTCATTTCTGGCTTTATGATTTTATTTTTAGGTTTAATTTTGATATTAAAACCTAAACTATTAGAAAGTGCTTTAACTGCTTTTTCTGCCTTACTTGGAGCAATAATAATTTCAGGAATAGTCATTTTGATTGATTCTCTTTATCGTAAAAAGAAGGAAAGTGCTTAACCTACGAAATCCAAATGAAATCAAAATAATCTCCTGCCTTTTGTACTGGATTTGACATTTAACACCTAATTTTAAATAAGCGAATTGCTATAAAAGTAGTTGGAT
>JAGGZP010000050.1 GCA_021161965.1 bacterium | reverse complement strand
GATATCAGAATTTGGGATTTAATTGATCATTGAAAATTGAAAATTCATTGAAAATTGATCATTGATCATTGAAAATTGATTTTTACATTTTGCATTTATATAATTAGCAATTCGTATCATTCGCATAAGATTCGTAGATTAGCATTATTTTTAATAAAATTGGTATGTTTATTCATTTGCATGTTCACAGTCATTATTCATTACTTGATGGTTTAGCGAAAATAGATGAATTGATTTCTGAAGCAAAGAAAAATAGAATGTCTGCTTTAGCGCTTACGGATCACGGCGTAATGTATGGGGCTATTGAGTTTTATAAAAAGGCAAAAGAAGCAGGGATTAAACCAATAATTGGCCTCGAGGCTTACCTTGCACCAAATGGTTTAGAGAATAAAAAGAAAACAGATGAAAAACCTTATCACTTAGTTCTTTTGGCAAAAGACAACCAGGGTTATAGAAATTTAATTAAACTAACAACTATTGCTCATCTAAAAGGCTTTTATTATAAGCCAAGAATCGATAAAGAGGTTTTAAAAAGATATTCAAAAGGTTTAATCGCCTCAACAGCCTGTTTGCAAGGCGAAATTCCTCGACTAATTTTAAATAATCAAATAGAAAAAGCAAAGAAAAAAATTTTGGAATATCAAGAAATTTTTGGCAAAGAAAATTTTTATCTAGAAGTTCAGGATCATCCAGGAATCAAAGGACAAACATTTGTTAACAAAAAACTTTTTGAATTGAGTAAAAAACTTAATGTTCCGGTTATTGCGACAAATGATGTTCATTATCTTCATCCAGAAGATGCAGAAATCCAAGATATTTTGCTCTGTCTTCAAACAAAAAAGAAAAAAGCAGACAAAGATAGACTTTGTATGCTTGATGATGATTTTTCTTTTCGGACAGAAGAACAAATGAGAAAATCATTTGCTAAACATCCGGAAGTTATTGAAAATACACTAAAAATTGCCAAACAATGTAATGTTGAAATAGAGCTTGGGAAAAATAAATTACCACATTTTCCTATTAGCAATGGAAAGACTTCTGATGAATATCTAAGAGAACTCTGTTATAAAAAAATCAATGAAGGGTATCCTCAAAAAAATAAAAAAATAATTGACAGACTTGAATATGAATTATCGATTATTAAAAAAACAGGTTTTGCTTCTTATTTTTTGATTGTCCAGGATTTTGTTAACTGGGCAAAAGAAAATGGAATTGTTGTTGGTCCAGGTCGCGGTTCTGCAGCTGGTTCGATAGTTTCTTATATTTTGAATATCACAAATATTGATCCTCTAAAATACAATTTAGTTTTTGAAAGATTTTTAAACCCAGAAAGAATTTCAATGCCTGATATTGATCTTGACTTCGCTGATGTGAGGAGAGATGAAGTTATCCAATATGTTGAAGAAAAATATGGTCGTGATCATGTTGCTCAAATAATTACTTTCGGAACAATGGCCGCGCGAGCAGCAATTAGAGATGTTGGTCGTGTTTTGGGTTACCCCTATAATTTTTGTGATAAATTAGCAAAGTTAGTTCCTTTTAATTATAATCTTCAAGAAGCATTAGAGAGTTCTCAAGAGTTAAGAATTGCCTATGAAACAAATAAAGATGCAAAAACTATTATTGATAAAGCTAAAAAATTAGAAGGGGTTGTTCGCCATGCATCAAAACATGCTTGTGGCGTAGTTATTGCTCCAGAACCTCTAACTCAATATGTCCCTTTACAATATGACGTTTCAGGAAAAGAAAAAACAATCATTACTCAATACGAAATGCACTCTATAGAAGATCTCGGACTTTTGAAGATGGATTTTCTCGGCTTAAAAAATCTTACTTTAATTGAAGAAGCAATAAAAATAATTAAAAAAACTCAAAAAAAAGAAATTAACATAAATAGAATCTCTTTAAACGATAAAAAAACATTTGAGTTAATTCAAAATGCACAAACAACAGGAGTCTTCCAATTAGAGAGCGACGGAATGAAGCGTTATTTAAAACAACTTAAACCAACAAATATAGAAGATATTATTGCCATGGTTGCCCTTTATCGACCAGGACCAATGCAGCTTATTCCTGATTATATTGCCGGAAAGCATGGCAAAAAGAAAATTACTTACTTACATCCGAAACTTAAACCAATTTTAGAAAAAACCTATGGCGTTGCTGTTTATCAAGAACAATTATTAGAAATTGTGCGAGCTTTAGCCGGTTTTACTTTAGGCGAAGCTGACGTTTTGAGAAAAGCAGTTGGGAAAAAAATTCCAAAATTACTTAAAGCACAACACGAAAAATTTATTAAAGGTTGTTTAAAAAATAAGATTTCAAAAGATATTGCTGAAAAGGTTTGGCATTTTATTGAGCCATTTGCCGGTTATGGATTCAATAAAAGTCATGCTACCTGTTACGCAACCATTGCCTATCAAACTGCTTATCTTAAGGCAAATTATCCCGTTGAATTTATGGCTGCACTTTTAACCTCTGACCAAGATGATACTGATAGAATTGCTATTGAAATTGAAGAATGTAAAAAGATGAAAATCGAAGTACTTCCTCCTGATATAAATGAGAGTTTTGAAAATTTTACTGTTATTGATAATGTTCGGAAAATTAGATTTGGGTTATTAGCAATAAAAAATGTTGGCCGGCCAATTGTTAATACTATCATTAAAGAAAGAAAAGAGAATGGCGCTTATCAGTCTATGGAAGATTTTCTAATGCGAGTGAAATCAAAAGATTTGAACAAAAAATCTTTAGAAAGTTTAATTAAGGTTGGTGCTTTCGATTCCTTTGAAGAAAGAGGAATATTATTAAATAATATTGAATTACTTCTTGAATTTTCGCGAAAAGTACAAAAGGACGAAAGAAACGGGCAGTCAACTCTCTTTGGTATGTTTAAATCGAAACAAAAAATAAGCAGCTTGCGTTTGCGAAAAACTGCTCCAGCAACAAGTCAAGAGAAAATATTTTGGGAGAAAGAATTACTTGGTTTATTTATTTCTGAACACCCTTTAAAAAAGATAAGGATAAAATTAAAAAGAATTATAGTTCCAATTAAGGATATTACTTTTAGCAAAAAAAATTCAGTAACTATTGCGGGAATAATTACAAAAATTAAAAAAAGTATTACTTCTTCGAGAGAGACCATGCTTTTTGTAAAGATAGAAGACGAAACAAAATCAATTGAAGTGATTGTTTTCCCAAAAATATTAAGACAAACGAAAAATATATGGCAGGAAAATAAAATTATTATTTTAAACGGGAGACTTTCTGATAAAGATGGTGTTCCAAAAATAATAGTTTCTAAAGCTGCTGAATTAACTGAAAAAAAGATAGAAGAAATTGTGCAAAAAATAAAAAGAATTGACTAGATTAAAATTTACTTTATAATCTAATATATGCCTAAAGTGTATATTACACCCCACAAAAAAATTGCTAGTTTTTTTGTGATTTTGACTATTGTCGCGTTGATTTTAACAATTGCTTGTTTAATTAAAAAAACATACAAAACAACAATAATCGTTTCAGCGAAACTAGAAGATGTTGAGGCAACTTTCGACAAAAAAATAAGCGCAAAAATAATTGAAAAAATTGATACTTTAGAAAAGAACTTTTCTCCACAGTCATTGGTAAAAATGGAAGATTTTGCTAATGGGAAGATAACTATTGTTAATAATTCGGGGCAAAGTATAATTTTAGTCGCTAATACACGGTTTCAGGCAGAAAATGGTCTTATTTATCGTCTAACAAAAAGAACGTTTATTCCGGCAAAAAGCAAAGTTAGGGCAAATATTCGTGCTGATAAAATTGGTGGGGAATACGATATCAATGAACCAACAAAGTTTGTTATTGTAAATTTATCGCCAATTTTACAGGAAAAGATATATGGTGAATCAAAAGAAGCAATAATCGGTGGCTTCAAAGAAACAGGCATAGTTAGTCAGAAGGATATTGATAGGGCAAAAGCAGAAATAAAGGATGAACTTTATAAAAAAATGATTGAAGAAATAAAAAATGAATTTGGTGAAAGAAATAAATTGGCTATTCATTCTAAGTTGATAAACCATCAATGTGATAGTAAACCCGGTGAAGAAAAGAGTTTTTTCAATGTTAAAATAACTTTAAAGGTAGCTGCTGCAAGAATTGATGAAAATGAATTATTAAAACTTGCTCAAGAAGCATTGAGTAAAAAAATTCCAGAAGGTAAAAAGTTATATTCTGTTGATAAAACCAGTTTTCGTTATCGTCTTAAAGATTATGATTTAGATAAAAATATTGCCCTAGTTGAAATTCAGATAAAAGGAAAATCCATAATTAGCGAAAATAATGAAATATTTAAAAGAGAGAATTTTGTTAATTTGAGCGCAAATGAAATTAGAGATATTTTGTCCGAAAACGATCTTATTGAGGGTGTAAAAGTTAAATTTTCACCATTTTATGTTAAAAAATCACCAAAATTACCAAAGAGAATAAAATTTATAATTAGAACATTGTAATATAATTTTTTAATAAAAAAATATGAATATTGAATCAGAAAAAAATCAAAAAAGAGAAAGAGTAGAAATTAAACGTGTTATTGATCCGAAAACGAAAGCACAAATTATTTTAGAAATGCATTTTGACAAAAATGGAAAATTAAAGGAAATATACCGCAAAAACAAACTGGGAGAAATTGAAGAATATGTCAATGTTGAAAAAATAGAAGAAATAGGAGAAGAGAAAGAAATACTTGAAAGTATGGGGCTTTCTGAAAAATCCGCTGACATTCTAATTCAAAGTGATATAGATTTAAATCCTTAAACTTTATTCTTATGAAGAAAGAAAAATTAGAAATAATGCGTCATTCAACAAGTCACTTAATGGCTGCGGCAATTTTAGAATTGTATCCAAAGGCAAAATTTGGTATTGGCCCAGTTATTGAAAATGGATTTTATTATGACATTGATTTACCAAAACAACTTTCAATAAACGATTTGCCAAAGATAGAAAAAAAGATGAAAGAATTAGCAAAGAAAAATCTTAAATTTGAGAGAAAAGAAATGACAATCAATCAGGCAATGAAATTATTCAAAGATTTAAATCAGCCTTATAAAATAGAACTTTTGGAAGATATTAAAAAATACGGAACAACAATAAAAAATAAAAAGTTAGAAATAAAAGAAAAAAAACAAAACAAAGTATCGATTTATAAATTAGGGAAATTTATTGATTTATGCCGTGGACCACATGTTAAATCAACAAAAGAAATTGGTGTTTTTAAATTAATAAAAATAGCCGGTGCTTATTGGCGAGGAGATATAAAGAATAAAATGCTTCAAAGAATATATGGTATTGCTTTTGAGACAAAAGAAGAATTGGATAAATTTTTAGAAATTCAAAAAGAAGCTGAAAAAAGAGATCACCGGAAGATTGGTCCAGAATTAGGTTTATTTATTCTTGATGAAAAATTTGGTCAAGGATTACCTCTTTGGTTACCAAAAGGTGCAATAATGCGGCAAATTATGGAAGATTTTATTCTTAAAGAATATTTAAAGAGAGGTTATCAATTAGTTCGTACACCCCATATTGCAAATCTTGAACTTTTTAAGACATCCGGACATTGGAATTTTTATCGCGAGAGTATGTATTCACCAATAAAAGTAGAGAACGAAGAATATATGATTAAGCCAATGAATTGTCCTGGGCATTTAATTATTTATAAAAATTCGATTCATAGTTATCGTGAATTTCCTATTCGTTATACCGAACTTGGAACAGTTTATCGTTATGAAAAGTCAGGAACCTTGCATGGTTTAATCAGGGTTCGTGGTTTTACTCAAGACGATGCACATATTTTATGCCGGCCTCAACAACTTCATCAGGAGTTAGTCGGAGTAATTAAACTGACAAAATTTATTCTGAAATCATTTGGTCTAAAAAATTATAATGTTTATTTAAGTTTACGCGACCAAAAAAATAAGAAAAAGTATATGGGAAGCAATAAGATTTGGGATTTATCTGAGAAGGCATTAATTAAAGCACTTGAATCAGAAAAAATAGAATATAAGAAAGTTGTTGGTGAAGCTGCTTTTTATGGACCAAAAATTGATGTAAAAGTAAAAGATGCTTTAAATCGTGAATGGCAAATCTCAACTTTACAAGTTGATTTCAACTTACCAGAAAGATTTGATATTACTTATATTAATGAAAAAGGGAAAAAAGAAAGGCCAATTATGCTTCACCGCGCTTTACTTGGTTCTTTAGAAAGGTTTACTGGTCTTTTGATTGAACATTATGCTGGTGCTTTTCCTGTTTGGCTTTCTCCGGTTCAAATTTATATTGCTTCAGTTGGAAAAAGGCATAGAAAATTTGCCCAAAAATTAGCCAATGAATTTAAAAAATACGATTTAAGGGTAGAGGTTAATAATTTAAATGAAACAATTGGTTATAAAGTCAGAACTGCTGAAAAACAAAAAATTCCTTATATTTTAGTGATTGGTGATAAAGAAATGAAAAGTAAATATTTAAATGTTCGCGAAAGAGGGAAAAAGAAAATAAAGAAAATGATAAAGAAAAAATTTATTGAAAAAGTATTAAAAGAAATAGAAAAGAAAAAATAATAAATAAGTTAAAATGTAAACCCCGCACCACGGCTTAACAGCCGTGGCTTTTGGGTGTTGCCCTTCGGGATATTTTTTTCATTCATCCCTGGGTTTACACTCGTGACTTTCTAGTGGTGCAGGGTAAAACACTGGATTTGTAAGGGCAAAAAGGAGCTTAGCTCCTTAAGG
>JAGGZP010000086.1 GCA_021161965.1 bacterium | reverse complement strand
TTGTTCAGTAATCTTTTGAATTTGCATTTTTAAATCTTCTAAATTATTACTCTTTTTAAATGTTTTAAGAAATAAGTGTTGACTTTTGGAAATTTCTTTAAGTCGTTTTAGAATATCAGAAATTGTTAAATTAAATTTTTCAGTTTTTTTAGTTTCTGGTTTTTTCTGCTTTTCTGTATTTATCCGCATTTTTATTTCCATACTCTCTTCTAAATATTTATTTTTCAACTCTAATAATTCTTGATATCTATTTTGAATTGTTTCGTATTGTTTATCGCTTTCTTCATTAATTATTTCCTCCATTTTTCTCTGAATATTTTTTAAATCCATTTCCTTTGATTCTTTTTCTTTTATAAATTTTTCCAAAGAATCTTTTAATCTTGTTTCTTCTCTGGTTAATTTGTTCCATAAACTACTATAATATTTTTTTTCTAAATCTCTTAATTTCTCTTCAATTTCTTGTCGTCTTTCTAATTTTTTAATCTGGCGCGTTAATGATCTCATTCGCGGCTCTAATTCGTTAAGCGCTATTTCTGCCTGTTTTAGATTTTCTTTTGTTTTCTCTATTTTTCGAAGAGCTTCATCTTTTTTTATTTGATAATGTTTTACGCCTGTAGCCTCGTCAAAAAAATTTTTTCTCTCAGTAGTTGTACTATGGATAATCGAGTCAATCATTCCTTGACCAATAATACTAAAACTCTTTTGTCCAAAATTTGTTTTTGCTAACAAAATTAAAATATCCTGTAGCCTTACCCTTGCCCGATTAATCAAATATTCACTCTCGCCACTACGGTAAATGCGTCGAGTAATTACAAAATGAGGCCAATCAATATCTGCTTTTTTGTCTTCGTTATTAAAATAAAGCGAAACTTCAGCAAAATTAAGTTTCACCTTTTTATTCGAACCAAAAAAAATAACATCTTCCGATTTTTTTCCACGAAGCAGTTTCAAACTCTGTTCACCAAGCCCCCAACGAATAGCGTCAACAATATTTGACTTACCACAACCATTTGGCCCAACTATTGCTGTTACTGAAAAAAACTTCTTATCCTTAGGGCGAGGAAATTCAAATACTGTTTTTTGGGCAAATGACTTAAATCCAAAAATTTCAAGTTTTTCTAAATACATATATTATAATAATAGCATCTTATAAATTTTAGTCAAAGAAAAAATGGGGCATCTTACGCCCCATTAACACTTTGGTGTCCAATCCTTTTTTATTTCGTCAATAACTTCTTCAATTGTTTTATCCCCAAATAACATTTTCCAGGCTCTTCCTCGACCAGAATTTCCGCGAATAAAAGCTGCTTTACCCAAAACCCTTAATATTTCTACAATTTCATATGGCGTGTAATTATCAAATATTTGGTGCCAAGCCCGGTGCAAGTACTCTGGAACCATTTTTATATTACAATCGTCATTTTTTCCACCCCGAGAACGCGGAATCATGTGATGCTTTGTTAGCTTACTTGACCCGGGTGTTCTACCCGGACGAATATGCTTATTCCTGTTTTTCTTGTGTTTTTTCTTTTTCTTTATTCTGTTTTTTTTCCTCTGTTTTCTCTTTAGCTGCCTTAGTTTTTTCTGTTGTTTCTTCTTTTTTCTTTCTCTCTTTCTTTTCTTCTTTACCTCTTTTTTCTTATCCAGTTTTTCCTCCTTTTAAAACACCTTTATTATAATAAAACTTTTTTATTTTTTGTCAATATATTTTACTATCGAAGTCCGATTTCGATAATAACTAACCTTGGTAATAAAATAAAATGCCGCTGGTGGGAGTCGAACCCACAAGACCTTACGGTCATACGATTTTGAGTCGTACGCGTATACCAATTCCGCCACAGCGGCATACATAATACATAATTAAGTTAACAAATTTTTGAGATTATGTCAACTAAAAGATAATTTGACATTCTCTTTTTGTTTGTTATATTAGAACTCATGGTGAAAAGAGTAAAAAAAATTTATCTTGACTATGCAGCAACCACGCCTGTCGATCAACGCGTTTTAAATATAATGCTGCCTTATTTTACAGAAAAATTTGGCAATTCTACTTCTTTACACAGTTTTGGTCAGGAAGCAAAAATTGCTCTTGAAGAAAGTAGACAAATAATTGCTCAGTTACTTAATGCCCAAACAAAAGAGATTATTTTCACCGCTTCAGCAACGGAAAGTAATAATTTCGCTTTAAAAGGTGTCGCATTTGCTAATAAAAAGAAAGGACGGCATATTATTGTTTCGTCTATAGAACATAAATCTGTTTTAAATAGCGCTAAATGGTTAGCAACTCAGGGTTTTAAAATTACCTATTTGCCAGTAGACAAATATGGTTTAGTTAGCCCAAAAGATATAGAAAAAGCAATTAAAAAGAAGACAATTTTAGTTTCAATAATGCATGCTAATAATGAAATCGGGACAGTTGAACCGATTAAAGAAATTGGGAAGATCTGTCGAAATAAAGGAGTTTATTTTCATACTGATGCGGCTCAAAGTTTTGGGAAAATCCCAATAGATGTGAAAAAAATGTATATTGATCTTTTAACTGCTTCTTCTCATAAGATATATGGCCCAAAGGGCGTGGCACTTTTGTATATTAGAGAGGGTGTAAAAATTACACCTCTTTTGCATGGCGGAGGGCATGAATTTGGTTATCGTTCTTCAACCATTAATATTCCAGCCGTCCTTGGTTTTGCTAAAGCAGCCCAAATTTGCCAAAAAGAAATGCGGACAGAATCACAAAGATTAAGCAATCTCAGGAATAAACTTATTAAAGAAATTTTAAAAAGAATTCCAGGTACTCGTCTTAATGGTCATCCGACAAAAAGATTACCTAATAATGTAAATATCCGATTTCCTTTTGTTGAAGGCGAATCAATTGTGATGCAACTTGATAATTTAGGAATTATTGCCTCAAGCGCTTCTGCCTGCTCTTCGCTAAAACTTAAGCCGTCGCATGTTCTTTTGGCTTGCGGTTTAAAAACGCGAGAAGCACTAACATCTTTAAGATTGTCTTTAGGTCGATGGACAACTCAAAAGGATATAGACTATCTAATTAGAGTTTTACCGGGAATCATCAAAAATTTGAGGAAGGTCTCGCTATCTAAATAAATTAGAAAAATGACTAAAAATGTTAAAAAAGTTGTTGTGGCTATGTCTGGTGGTATAGATAGTTCAGTAGCTGCGGCTCTTTTAAAAAGAGCTGGCTTTGATCTAATCGGGGTTTTTATGAAATTTTGGTCTGAATCAAAAGAAAATGATTTAGTTAAGAATCGAAATAAACGCTGTTCGTTAGAAGCAGAAACAAGAGCAAGAAAGATAGCAAATATGCTCAAAATTCCTTTTTATGTGTTTAATTTTGAGAAAGAATTTAAAGATAAAGTTGTTAACTATTTTTTAAGAGAATCCGCAGTCGGTTTGACGCCCAATCCTTGTGTAGTTTGCAATAAAGAAATCAAGTTCGGTCTTTTATTAAAAAAAGCTTTAACACTAAACGCTAATTATGTAGCAACTGGACACTACGTAAGAATATCAAGAACAAAAAATAAAAAATCAAAAACGCTCTATAAACTTTTGCGAGCAAAAGACAAAAATAAAGATCAATCATATTTTCTTTGGCAGTTGAGCCAAAAACAGTTAAGGTATATTTTATTTCCAATTGGTGAGTACACTAAAACACAAGTCAGGTTTTTGGCAAAAAAATTTAAATTGCCAGTTTTTAAAACTAAAGAGTCACAAGAAATTTGTTTTGTGCAAAACACGGTTGAAAAATTTTTAAAAAAATATCTTAAACAAAAGCCAGGAAAAATTATTGATACAAAAGGCAAAATTCTAGGTAGACATCAGGGATTGTTTTTTTACACAATCGGACAAAGAAAGGGGCTAAATCTTTCTGGTGGACCATATTATGTTTTAGAAAAAGATTCGAAAAAAAATGTTTTAATTGTAACAAAAAATGAAAATGATTTATATAAAAAGGAACTAATTGCTCGTGCTATTAATTGGATATCTGGAAAACCTCCGAAACTTCCGATAAAAGTAAAGGTAAAAATTCGCTATCGCCATCAATTATCTCAAGCAGTTATAAAATTGTTAAACCAAAAGACATTAAAAGTATTTTTTAATAAACCACAAAGAGCAATTACACCAGGGCAATCAATTGTTTTTTACAAAGGTGAAGAACTTTTAGGCGGAGGGATAATTGCAGCATAAAAGAAAAATAATTTTTAGAGTTGTAAATTTATGTCAACTAAAGTTTCAAAAAAAAATATCCAAATAAAACCTATTAAAGGTGTGATAATAG
>JAGGZP010000004.1 GCA_021161965.1 bacterium | reverse complement strand
GTTGTTTTACTAATTTATCATTTTCTTTTTCTAATTTCTCAATTTCTTTTTCTTTGCCTTCCTTTTTGAGTTGGTGGCATTTTTTGGAAATTTCAAAAAGTTTTTGGTGAAGTTGATTTTTGGGGTCAAATTTTGGAATACCAACATATTTCATTACCGAAGGGGTACCAAAACCACGTCCAGCGGATGAAAAAGATTTAATAAAATCCCGCACCGGCTTGGAATTGATAATGGCACAAAGATAGTGAGCTTCCATCTCGTTATCAACAGGAAAAATCACAGTCGTATCAAGGGGAATTACTTGCCTCCAACCAAATGGCGTTTTTATTCCAGAAATCACAGATGCATAAATGTCAGTTGCCATCCTTTTCCAAACAACCTTATATCGTGAGAAAGTATAATGACCAATATTGTATTGACTGTAAAAAGGAGCTTTTGATTTAGCATGAAATTTTTTATAGGATGTTCTTTGCAAAAGCTGATTTCTAAATCGTATTAAATAACTAAAAGTAAGAGGCCATTTATCTTTCATAGTTGCTTCGGGATACCCCCTCATTGGATTATCTTTATCATTAACAAGAAGAACAAAAAAGCTTTGAATGATACCCCATCGTTGAATATCCGGTCCTGAAACCGCCGGAAAAACCAAATCCGGTTCTAATCTATATTCAATTTTTTGAATTTTTGTTTTACCTCTCTCAATCAAATTAGTTATAAGTAAACTACCATCGGATAAAACCTGTTTTAATTCTAACCAGAAAATTCCATAAGGATCAGCCCACGCTCCTGCTCGGGCTTTATAATAATTTTTGCCTTCAAGAGCAAATAAATTCTCCTCTCCTTCTTTTATAGTCTGCCAAGCGCCAACGCTGGCACCAATTGGTTGAGCAATATATCTTCTCTTCTGTAAGAGCAACAAAACTTCGTTAAGAAACTTATCAGTTGGTATACTACCCACTCCTTTCTTTTTATTCCAAATAATATAAGGAACTGGATATTCTGTCTTTTCTCCCTTCTTTAAAATAATAGCTGCTGTTTTATTCGTCGCTCCTTCAAAAGGCTGAATTGAAACAAAATCGTGAGCTTTCAAAATCTTTAGATGCTCTTTACTCCCAAGTTGAAATCTCCTAAATCCTTCTCCAGCTCCTTTAGACTTAAACAGCTCTTGAGTTATCAGAAATCCTAACTTTGCAGCATTTTTTAAATAGTAATCCGAAGCAGCATAAACAAATAACATTGAAAAATCTGGCTTTGCGCCTCCTAACATTTGGGCATAACCTTTAAGTGAAAATAATCCATAATCTTCCCAAAGGTGTCTGGTTGCTTCTCTATATTCTTGCGCAAGATAATCCCACCTAATCCACGGCGGATTACCCACAACAAAATCAAATTTTTCTCTTCCAGCAACAATTGGAGCTGAAAAGTTTTTAAGGAATCTTGCCCAAATGCCGTTTTTTCTTTCCTTTTCTAACCCTAAAATCTGGCTATAAAAATTCTTGACCTCCATTTCACAACCATGAAAGGCTAAACCAACTTCTTTAAAATGTTTTAATGCGGTCTCCGAATCTATTTGCAGTTTTACATCTCTTTCAATAATTTCTGCCGCTTCACCCATTCGCCATTTAAGTTCATCTGTCCATACTCTTGGTACAAAAAAATCTTTAACAGAAGTTTTAATTTTTCTAACATCTCCTTCCAAACCAAGGCTTAACTGATCACCAATTTGCTCTGGCCATAAGACTGAGTCAGCAAGATAAATTGGGATTTCAATATGACCGCCTCGTTCCAGAATTTCGTTAACTAAATCACCTAAGGCAAAAAGATAATTGGTGCGGGCAGCGATGACTGCTAACGGATTTAAATCAAAACCCCAGATATTAGCCACAATTCTTTTGGCAATCTCAAAGTCAGGCATTTTTTCTTTTTCTCTCCCGTGCTTAATTGCTTTCTGGATAGCTAAACCCAAAAAAGTGCCTGATCCGCGAGCAGGATCTAAAAATCTTTTTAGTGTGTCGCCTCTGTACCCAACTTCATTAAGTAATAATTCTGCTAGCCAATCAGGAGTGTAATACTCGCCGAGACGATGACGGACTTCCTGAGGGACTAAATATTGATAAAGTTTTTTGAGTAGGTCGCGAGTTGAAACAGGATCTAATGTGCTGGTTGCAGGTTCAAATTCGGAAAGAGCTCTGGCAACTTCCCTAACTGCTTCTTTTAACTCTGGCGAATCAAAGGCATCTAAGTACCATCGGAAAAAGTCGCCTTCTAAAAAATTAGTGATCCCTTTTTGGGTGTAAATTCCGCCATCTTCTATATCTCCAAGTTGTCTTTTAAGATCATTATCAGAGATATGGACAAGTTGAGAAGCAAGAGAGGAAGCAAAAGATGTTTCTCTTAGAGTTAAAAGTTCAGCGGCGATAAGTTTCATTAAAAAAGCAAAGTAGGTATGAACAGAAAATAGAAGTTCCTGAAAATCTATTTCTGGTCCAACTTTGTAAATCCTTGAGAGTGCTTCAGCTTCTTTAACTTGATGCCCACCTGTAAATTGTTCGCCATAGATAATACCAAACAACCTTTTCCACTCATTAAAAAATGTACGAATATGCGTCTGATTGCCCCAATACTTTAAAGCATTGGCAAAAGCAGAAACTATCTTTGGCGCAAGTTCACTTTGAGGACCAAATTTTTGGGCCAAATTTTCAGCGGTCAAAGGAAGCCGAGACAAAGCTCGCAGATGAATCAAAAAAGTTCTAGCGCTTTCTGGATTAAAGTCATAAGGACCGCGAATAAAAAATTTTGCCTTGTCTATCCTTTTGCTATTTTTATCTTGATATTGAACAAAGAAAATCTGCTCTCCGTCAAAACCAACTCCTACCAATTGAATTAGTCTTGTTTCTTTCGCTTCATCTGATAAATACTTCACTAACTGCTCATAGGCATGCTCTGTGTTTCTCTTTGAAGAAAACGATCTTGGCGGTTCATATTCAATTATTACTTGTCCGTGTACGGCATCTGAACGACCACTATAAACGGATTTCTCATATTTGGGAATTGATTTAAGATTTAGTTCTGTTCTAATGGGATCTAAAAGTTTTTCAAAACCAATTCTTAAATCTTCCTCTGTTTTAGCCTCGCGAAGTAATTTTTTTGTTCCAGAAACAAGACTATCTGCTAACCGGAGAAGCGAATCGTGATTTGTATTATGTAAAGATTTCTTGGCCATAATTTTTTACCTCAACAAATCATCAACTGAAACATTAAGAGCTTTAGCTAATTTTTGAAGCATAGCAATTGAGAGATTGGTGATACCACCCGGCTCCAGCTTTATCACTGCGTTGTAGGAGATATCAGCCAATTTAATAAAAAGCCGGTCTTACGATGAACCCTTTTGTTTTCTTAATTTTCTTATGTTTTTGCCTATTTTTGAAATCTCTCTTGATATAGTAGTATCAAAATAATAGAATGTATGTATAGTGTAATCTTTATCTATAATTATGATACAAAATTATTTTGATTGTGAAAAGAAAATTTTGGGGAGTTCAATTTCTCAATCCGCCGAAGGCGGACAGAGAGAGCGGGAAGCGACGGCGCTTTTCTGCGTCAGCAGAAAGGCAAAAAGAAAAAATTTTCGTTTCTTAATAAAAAAAATTAGTCAAGCGCGTATTAAAAAATATGTAAT
>JAGGZP010000085.1 GCA_021161965.1 bacterium | reverse complement strand
CTAAAAATATTACAAGATTTACTCTACCAAAAATTTGACTTTTTAATTAAGCAAAATTATATTTGGCAAGATTTTTTAGTAGCAAAAAATATAATTAATGAATTTTTAGAGTGGCGGAGATAACATTAGCTTTTTAGCTTTTTAGCTTCTTAGCTTATTAGCTTATTAGCTTTTTAGCTTATTAGATTTTTAGACACTTGATTTTTGTCTTAATATTAAAATTTGGTGCTTGATTAGAAATTGCCTGCCTACCGGCAGGCAGGTATAATTCGTAGATTCGCATTATATTTAATAAAATTGGTGGTTATCCCAGCATCCAAATTTGCAAAATAACAGGGAGGCAGCACATCACCGCTAAAGCGGTGAGCCCTATTCGGGCACAGTGCTGCAACGCTAAAATTATTTAGTGATAAATAATTAATTAGAAACGATTTTCCGTGGCAAATTTGGTGCGGGATACTCAATTTTATAAAAAATTTTCTTCGCCCTACGGGCTCGATAAATTTTAATAAAATTGGTATGTTTAAGGTTTTGAAGTATTCAAAAAAATCTAGGGCACGATTAGGTAAATTAGAAACAGCACATGGGATTGTTAAAACTCCATTTTTTATGCCAATTGCGACTCGAGCAGCAGTAAAAAATTTATCTTCGGAAGAATTAAAAAATCTTGGCGTGCAAATAATTTTGTCAAATACTTATCATCTTTTTTTACGACCAGGTCTTCAAGTTATTAAAAAAGCTGGCGGACTTCACAAATTTATGCACTGGGATGGTCCAATTTTAACTGATTCCGGAGGATATCAAATTTTTAGTTTGTCAAAATGGCGGAAAGTTACTGACAAAGGTGTTGAATTTCGGTCCGAGATTGATGGAAGTAAAATCTTTCTTGACCCAGAAAAAGCAATTAAAATTCAAAAAATTTTAGGTTCGGATATTTTGATGGTTTTAGATGAATGTGTTGGTTGGCCAACAAAGAGAAACAAAGTTAAGAAGTCTGTAGAAAGAACTACAGAATGGGCGAAGAGATCAAAAAAAATAAAATTGGATAGATGTTTATTATTTGGCATAATTCAAGGTGGAACTTATAATGATTTACGAGAAAAAAGTGCTAAAGAGATAGTTTCACTTGGATTCGATGGTTATGCAATTGGCGGTTTAACAGTTGGTGAGCCGATTGAGAAAACTTATAAGATAGTTAAATTTGTCGAGAAGTATTTACCAAAAGATAAACCGCGATATTTGATGGGTGTGGGAAAGCCGGAGCAAATTTTAAAAGCAGTTAAGAGTGGAATAGATATGTTTGATTGTGTAATTCCAACAAGAAACGCAAGACACGGTTTACTTTATGTAAAAACAGCAAAAAATTTTGTTAATTATAACAAGGTTAAATACCAAAAGTTACATATTAAAAATTCGCAATATAAAAATGATTTTAAACCTTTAGATAAATTTTGTACCTGTTATACTTGTAAAAATTATACCCGAGCTTATTTGCGTCATCTTTTTTTGACAAATGAGCCACTCGCTCTACGTTTAACAACAATTCATAATTTAAAATTTTATCTTGACTTAATGAAAGAAATTAGAAAACAGATCAGAAATGGTTTATTATAGTTGTGGATAACTTTAGCACTCGCACTTGACGACTGCTAATAGATAATTTATAATAGATATATGACTAAGCGCCAAAAAAAGATTCTAGAATTAATTATTCAAGAATACATTAAGACTGCTAGACCAATTGCTTCCGGCTATCTAGCAAATAATTTTAAGTTAAAAGTAAGCTCAGCAACAATTCGAAATGATATGTTTAGTTTAACACAACAAGGGTATCTTGTTCAGCCGCATCTTTCTGCTGGGAGAATTCCGACACGTAAAGCTTTTTCCTATTATATTGAGAATTTGCTTTCGCCAAGAAAAATTGCAAAAATGAAAAAACAAATAAAAAGTTTTTTTGCAAAGGAAAATAGAAAAAATGTAATTTTAAAAGATTTAGCAAAGAAAGCTGCAGAGTTAAGTCATGTATTAGCGATAGTTGCTTCGGATTATAATTATATTTACTATACCGGTCTTTCTTATTTATTTAATCAACCAGAATTTTCTCATTTAGATTTAATTTGTGACGCTTCCGAAATTATCGATAATTTAGACGAATTAGTTAATCTAAATTTTAGTCGCAATGATAATGGTATAAACATTTTAATTGGTGACAAAGCTATTCTTGGTGGACCTTATGCACTAATTTCTAATTGTCGTTATTATTCAAATTTAAGGAAGAAAATTTTTTTCGGTCTTTTTGGTCCAATGAGAATGGATTACAAAAAAAACATTGCTTTAGCAGATTATATTAGTGAAGTGTTATTAGACTAAATTTATCCCATGAAAGAGAAAGAAATAGAAAAATTAAAACAAGAAATAAAAAAACTAAAAAAAGAATTGCAATTTACAAAAGAAAAAGCAACAGAATATTTAAATGGCTGGAAACGAGCAAAAGCTGATTATATAAACAGAGAAAGAGAAATAGAAAAAGAAAAAGAAGAATGGAAAAAATTTGCTAATTTAAATTTAATTCTTGACTTAATTCCTATTTTTGAAAGTTTTGAATTAGCAGTTAAAAAAATAAGTGAAAAAAATAAAAAGATTGAAGATAATATAGTTCAAGGAATTAACCAAATTAAAAAGCAGTTCGATAAACTTCTTGAAAGTGCTGGCGTAGAACGAATAAAGACTGTTGGTGAAAAATTTAATCCTGAACTTCACGAAATTGTTGAAAAAAGGGGCGAGGGAAATGAGATTGTTGAGGAAATACAATCTGGTTATAAGATGTATGATAAGGTAATTAGACCAGCAAAAGTTGTGGTAAAATAAACCAGATACTAAATGGCGCGGATAGACGCAGATAAATACGCGGATTAACGCGGACATCAAGCGCGGATTTACGCGGATTAAGACAAATTCCAAGATACAAGATACAAACAAATTGCAAAAATTTAAAAATTTTCAATGATCAATGATTAATTTTCAATGGAAATGAATTTTCGATGACCCAATTTTCAAAAGTAATATTTTTTTAAAAATTGTTTGAGAAATTGTAAATTGGAAATTGAAAATTTATTGTAAATTGTAAATTGAAAATTGAAAATTATCTGTCGATAAGCAGGTAAAAAGCTGGTTACTTGGTTTATTGGTTGCTTAGTTGTTTAGTTACATAGTTTATTCTAATTAATTTTTTGAGTAAAATTGGTAAAGGTCGGAAAATAAATTATTTAATTTTTAAATTAATCCTATGGCAATTATTCCTTGGAGAGGTCGTTGGCTTTGGGAGCCTTGGGAAAATATTGATCGCTGGTTCGAAGAATGGCCAGAAATCAGGTCATCAGAATTTTTTCCGCCACTTGATGTTTATGAAAAAGGAAATAAAATTATTGTTGAAACATCGATTCCAGGAATTGAGCCAGAAAAAGTCGATATTTCAGTGAAGAATAATGTTTTGACAATAAAAGGTAAAAGTAGTAAGAAAAGTGAAGTTGAGGACAAAAATTATTACCGAAAAGAAGTTCAATATGGGAGCTTTTACCGTTCAGTAGATTTGCCTGCGAAAGTCATTGGAGAGAAAACGGAAGCAACCTATGAAGACGGTATTTTAAAGATAGAAATTCCCAAAGCAGAAACAAAAAAAGAAAAGAAAATAAAAATTAAGGTAAAGAAATCAAAAAAATAATTAACTGTCGGCTTGACTCCCAAGATTTTTGGGAGTCAAAGGTCAGTTAATTATTAATAATAAACATATGGCTAAAATAATTGGTATTGATTTAGGGACATCAAATTCCGCTGCTGCTTATATGGAAGCAGGGAAACCAAAAATGATTCCTTCAGCTGAAGGAACTACATTGGTTGGCGGAAAAGCTTTTCCTTCTTATGTTGCTTTTACAAAAGAAGGTGAACTTTTAGTTGGTGAGCCGGCTCGCCGTCAAGCAGTTGCTAATCCAGAAGGAACCATTTTTGCTGCTAAAAGAAAAATGGGGACTGATTTTAAATATAAGGTTTTTGGTAAAGAATATACACCCCAACAAATTTCTGCTTTTATCCTTCAAAAAATAAAGAAAGATGCGGAAATGTATTTAGGAGACAAAGTGGAAAAAGCAGTTATTACTGTGCCGGCTTATTTTAATGACGCTCAAAGGCAAGCAACAAAAGATGCCGGAGCAATTGCTGGATTAGAAGTAATTCGTCTTGTTAATGAACCAACAGCTGCCTGTTTAGCTTATGGTTTGGATAAAGTTAAAGAGAAAGACCAACAGGTTTTAGTTTTTGATTTCGGTGCTGGAACACTTGATGTCACAATTATGAATTTTGGTAATGGTGTTTTCGAAGTTCGCTCTACCTCGGGTGATACACATCTTGGCGGAAAGGATATGGATGATAAATTAATTAATTATATTATTCAAGAGTTTAAGAAAGAGAATGGTATTGATTTAAGTAAGGATAAAATGGCGATGCAAAGAGTTAAAGAAGCGGCTGAAAAGGCAAAAATTGAACTTTCGTCTGTTTTAGAAACAGAAATTAATTTGCCATTTATTACTGCGACCAAAGAAGGACCAAAACATCTTTTGATGAAAATTACGCGAGCAAAATTGGAAGAGCTGGTTAAACCAATAATTGAAAAATGTCGAAATCCAATAGAAAGAGCGTTAAATGATGCAAAACTCAAGCCCCAGGATATAGAAAAAATTATTTTAGTTGGTGGCCCGACAAGAATGCCAGCTGTTCAAAAATTTATTGAGAACATTTTCGGCCCAAAAATTGAAAGAGGAATTGATCCAATGGAATGTGTGGCAATGGGTGCAGCTATTCAAGCAGCGATATTATCTGGTGAATCAGAGGTAAAAGAAGTTTTGCTTTTAGATGTTACTCCTTTAACATTAGGAATTGAAACCCTTGGTGGAGTAATGACTCCTTTAATTCCGAGAAATACAACAATTCCTACCTCAAAATCTCAGATATTTTCTACAGCCGCTGATAACCAAACATCGGTAGAAATTCATGTTCTCCAAGGTGAAAGACCAATGGCTGCTGATAATCGAACACTAGGGAGGTTTATTCTTGACGGCATTCCTCCGGCCCCGAGAGGTGTACCGCAAATTGAAGTAAAATTCGACATCGATGCTAATGGTATTTTAACTGTTACTGCTAAAGATAAAGCAACTGGCCGCTCTCAAAATATTACTATTAAAGATTCTTCAGCTCTTTCTAAAGAAGAAATTGAACGAATGAAAAAAGAAGCAGAACAATTTGCTGCTCAAGATAGAAAGAAAAAAGAATTGGTTGAGTTGCGAAATCAGGCTGATACAATAATTTATACAAGTGAAAAAACCTTAAAAGAGGCAGGTGATAAAGTTAGTGCCGATAATAAAAAATTAGTTGAGGAAAAAATTTCCCAATTAAAGAAAGTAAAAGATGGAAATGATATTGAGGCAATTAAAAAGGCAATCCAGGAATTAAGCGATGCGATTCAGAAAGTTGGTACAGAAATGTATCGGCAAACTAAGTCGGATAGTTCGAAAAAAGAGCAAGAAAATAAGAAGGAAGAAGGACCAATCGAAGGAGAAGTAGAAGATAATAAATAGTTTAATTTAATGTCAAAAAGAAATATAAAAATTTTTGGCTTATCAGTTTTAATGTTGGCTGCCATCACTTTTTTTTGGTGGCAGCTATCTATTTTTTTTGTTTTTGGAAAAAATGTTACCTTTAAAGCATTGATTTATCTTGGTATTGATTTTTTAGGTGTTTTAATTTTAGTTTTAATTTTTGACTTATTTGTAAACGATCGAAAAATTGCTTATTTGTGTTTTCTATTTTCTTCAGCATTCTTTTTTTTATTTTTTCCTTTAAGTTATCTTTATTTAATTAGTCAAATAGTTTTTCTTCTACTTTTTATTTTAGCATTTGAGTTAATGTATCGGGAAAAACAATATTGTCTAAAAATTTCTTCACGGAAAATATGGTATCGAGGTTTACCATATCTAATTACTGCTATTGTTTTGTCTATTACTATTGTCTACTATCAAAATCCTCTATTACGTCTAAATCAGAGCAGGGTAACAGTTTCGCCACGATTAGTAAATATTTTGGTTAAGCCAGCCAGTATTCTAGTTGGCAAAACAATTCCGTTTTATAGCCCGGACATGACTGTTGATGACTTTATTTTAGCAACGCTGAAAAACAATTCTATGCTTAGACAATTCGAAAGGTCTAAATTTTCTAAAGTTGTTGAAGAAAAAATTTTAGAGCAACAAAGAAAAAGCATTTCCAAGACATTAGGAGTGAAAATTGAGGGCAATGAGACTGTAGATATTTTGTTAAGTAAAATTATTAACGCACGTTTAGGAAAATATATTGGTCCTTACGCAAAACAAATAGCTATTGGCGTAGCAGTAGCATTATTTTTAGTTTTAAGAGTTGTTGGGGCAGTTATTGGTCTTATTGCTATAATTTTTTCTCAAATTATTTTTCTAATTTTAAAAGCAGTAAAGTTTTTAAGAATTGAAAAAGTTCCTAAGGAGGCGGAAGTTATTAAAATTTAATTTTCTTATGGAAGATTATTATAAAATTTTAGGTGTTGACAAAAATGCTTCTTCTCAAGAAATAAAAGAAGCTTTTCGAAAATTAGCTCAAAAATATCATCCTGATAAACCTGGTGGTGATGCAGAAAAATTTAAAAAGATAAATGAAGCTTATCAGGTTCTTTCCGACCCAGAAAAAAGAAAAATGTATGACCAATATGGTGCTTCATTTGAGCAAGCAAGGCAAAGGGGCGGCTTTAGCGGTTTCGAAGGATTTCGTGATTGGGCTGCTTATATGGACGCAATGAAACAGCAGGGCGAACATTGGAATTTTGAAGACCTAGGCTTTGGTGATTTAGGTGATTTATTTTCTGATTTTTTTTCTTTTGGTGATTTTGAAAAAAGAAAGGGTCGTTATCATAAGACAAAAGGAGAAGATATTGAAATTGATTTGACAATTAGTTTTCGCGAAGCTGTTTTTGGTTGCAAGAAAGAAATAAAAATAGAGCGATATGTAAAGTGTGAGCGATGTAATGGCACGGGTCTTGAACCAGGGAGTAGATATATAACTTGTCCACATTGTCATGGTACAGGAAGGATTCAAAATGTTCGTTCAACTATTTTTGGAACATTTTCAACAGTTACTACTTGTCCTTTTTGTCAGGGCGAAGGAAAGATACCAGAAAAAAAATGTAGTCTTTGCCATGGTGAAGGGAGGATCAAAAAGAGAACCTCATTAAAAATAAAAATACCAGCAGGAATAGATAATGGACAAATAATAAGATTTAGAGAACAAGGAAATATTGGGAGAAGGAGAGGAAAAAGTGGTGATTTATACGTAAGAATTCGGGTAAAAAAAGATGCAGTTTTTAGCCGGCGCGGTTTTGATATTTTATCGAAAGAAAAAATGACTATTTCCCAGGCAGTTCTCGGAGGAAAAGTAAAAGTTAGAACATTAGAAGGAGATGTCTATTTGAAAATACCTCCCCGAACACCATCGGGCCAAGTTTTTCGTTTAAGAAATAAAGGCATTGTCTATCCTAGCGGTCGACAAAGAGGCGACCAATTAGTTACTGTTGAGATAGAAATTCCGAAGCATTTAACCAAAAAGCAAAAAGAGTTATTAGAGAAATTAAAACAGGAAGGTTTATAAAGTCTTTACTTTTTACTTACTTTTTTTATAATTAGATTATGTTTTTTAATGAGATTACAATAAATCTTTACCCGTTATTAGAAATGGGTGGCTTGCCGTGGTTTGTAATTGTTTGGCGTTTGTTTATTTATGGTTTTTGGTTTATTTTTCTTTGGGCATTTGCTTGGGGAATATGGCAAATTTATTTAAAAAGAAATAGAGAAAAGTTTATTTCTTCACAACCTTATGTATTATTGGCAATTAATGTTCCAAGAGATAATCAAGAAGGACCGGAATCAGCAGAAAGATTATTTGTTCATCTAGCCGGAGCACGCTCGCGGGGCAGACGAAAAGAAAGAATGAAAGGTCGTATTCAAATTGACTTTTCTTTTGAGTTGGTTAGTGACGGAGGAAAAATTCAATACTATGTTCGAACACCAGCTTATTTCCGCGATTTAGTTGAATCAGCAATTTATGCTAGTTACCCTGATGCCGAAATTAAAGAAGTTGACGATTATACGAAAAAGGCTCCGGATAAATTTCCTAATGAAGAATATAATCTTTGGGGTGCTGATATTGGTTTGTATAACAAAAATGTTTACCCAATTAAAACTTATCACTCTTTCGAACGTTCGATGACAATCAAAACAGGATTAACAGAATCAACACCAATGATTAAAGATTCACTTGCTGATCTTTTGGAAATTTTAAGTAAATTGAAACCTGGTGAACAGGTTTGGCTACAATTGATTGTTAAACCAACAAGTCAGAAATGGGTAGAAGAAGGTAAAAAAATAGTTAAAAAAGCAATGGGCAAGGAGGTGCCGGTTAAGCAAAGTATGATTGAAAAGATAATATCTTTTCCAGTAAAATTACTTGAATCCCTTGGCGATTTAGTTTTTGGTAGAGGTTATTCTAGTGGAAAAAAAGAGGGCAAAACAATTGCCTCTTTTTCGCCGGGTGAGAGGAAAGTTATTGAAGCTATTGAGAGAAAAATTTCCAAGACTGGCTACGAGGTTAAATTTAGAATTATTTATTTAGCAAAAAAAGAAGTTTTTTCAAAAACAAGGGGTGTTGCTGGTGTTTTAGGGGCACTTAATGAGTTTAATACTTTGGATATGAATGGTTTTAAACCAATTTTCAAAACTACTGATGAATTTATATTTTTTCCAAAGAAAAATTTATTTAAGTTACAAAATAGAATTTTAGAATATTATAAAAAAAGAAATCGTTGGGCTGGAGGAAAAACTATTATATTAAATGTTGAAGAATTAGCGAGTATATATCATTTTCCTGTTTCTGCAGTAAAAGCACCGCTAGTTACTAAAGCTGGAAGTAAGCGTGCCGAACCACCAACAGAGTTACCAACAGTATAACTGAGAATCGAGTCAGGCACAGGGATATAGACCGAATAACCAAAATGCCGGCAAAAAACGCGGATAAACGCTGATCAAGAAAAATAAAAGATAAAATATAAAAAACTAAAAACACAAACTAAAAATTCCGAAAATCTAAAAATTTTCAAGTTTAAAAAACGCAGAAAATTTTTCTAGATTTTTGAGAACCCCGCACCAAATTTGCTCCGAAAAATCGTTTCTAACTAATCATTTATCACTAAATAATTTTAATGTTACAGCACTGTGCCCGAATAGGCTTG